>NZ_KV791350.1:0-17957 GCF_001807895.1 Stenotrophomonas sp. HMSC10F07 | reverse complement strand
GGGGTCAGATCCCTTTCCTGCGGAAAGGGATCTGACCCCAACGCTGCGTCAACCGGATCACGCGGCGGCGTGCAGGGCCTGCAGCAGTGCCTGCCCCGGGGCGGTATGGAACCACGCCGGATGGCCGAGCATGAAGGGCTGCCACGCCACATCGGCATTGGCGGTCGAGCCGGTGACGCCCTCGAAATACTCCACTTCGGACAGTGCGAAGTCGAAATGCACCATCGGCAGCAGGTCGGCCAGCAGGTGCACGCGTGCCGCCGACAGCGGCAGCACCTGGCGGTAGCCATCGAGCAACGCCAGCGCGATATCGATGCGCACCGCCTCCATGCCGCGCTCCAGCTCCAGCCATGCCACGGCGTTGCGCTCGATGGCGGTAGCCAGGTCGAACAGTGCACTGGTGGGCGAGGCCAGGCCGAAATCCAGCACGGTGCTGACCTGCCCGTCGCGCCACAGCAGGTTGGAGACATGCCAGTCGTTGTGCGCCCACAGCCGTGGTTCGTCGCGCAGGCGCTCGGCCAGTCCCGTGTGCCACGGCAGCACGTCACGCCGCAGCTGTGCTTCCCACGGAATGCGCGCGAGATAGCGGGCCAGGCCGGGGCGCGCGTGCAGACCTGCCTTGATTGCGGCGATCGGATCGTCGGCGCGGATCAGGTCGTCGCGCGCCACCAGCAGATGGGTGCTGCGCTGGGGCGCGTGGTAGCTGGCGGCGGCGCGGTGCAGCTGTGCGAGTGCGCGTCCGGCTTCGTGGGCCTGCGCGACATCGGTCAGCAGCGACCACGACACCGCGTCGCGGTACAGGTCATCGCCTGCGCCGACGTCGTGCAGTTCAAACGTCCAGTCATCGTGTTCGACCGCGGTGTGACCATCGGTCGCTGCCAGCACCTGCGTCACCGGCACGCCAGCAGCGTCGAGATGGGCGATGAAGCGGTGTTCTTCTTCCAGGCAGGCCGCGTTGCGCACGCTGTGGTGATGGCGCTTGATGAATACCGCGCCGCGCGTGCCATCGACGATGGCGGCAGCCGACAGCGGTCGCGGGCTGTGCCAGCGCGGTTGGCTGCCGCTGTCCAGCTGCGGATAGCACTGTCGCAACCACGCGATGTCCGCCGCGCTGATCGGTGGCCAGTCGGCAGCGACCTCGTCGTTGTTGAGGCCCTGCACGCGGTGGGAGGTAGACGTCATGCCGCAGCCCGAGAGGGGAAAGTCACATCCAAGGCTGCGCATTCAACGCCATGCGCGCGGCCAACGCAAACGGGCGGGTCATCGACCCGCCCGTTTCTGCCATCGGCAGGGTAACGCCGCCGTGCCGCTTACCAGCCGCGATGGCGACCGCGGTCGTGGTAGTAGCGGTTGTCGTAGTAACGCTCGCGCTGCCAGCGGCGGTCGTCGCCACGGTTGTAGTAGCCGCTGCGGTAGTAGCCACGATCGTAACGGCGGTCGTAGCGATTGTCGTAATAGCGACGGTCGCGGCGGTCGGAGGTGGTCAGATTGCCGATTGCGCCACCGGCCACGGCACCGCCGACGGTGGCCGCAGGGTCGCCGTTGGAGAGCAGGTTGCCGGCCACGCCACCGACCACGGCGCCGACCAGGGTGCGCTTGTCCTTCCTCGACATCGCGCTGGCATCGCTGACCACGGCGACACCGGCAACCAGCGCCAGAGCCATCGCCAGACCACGGAAGCTGAGTGTGGAAGTACTGAGCATGTTCGTTCTCCTGTGAGGTGCATGCCACGCTGGGCAGGGAGGGCGCGGGGCGCCCCGGCTGCCGTGATGTCCACGCTGGCGTTCCAACATTGCCGGAACATTGCCTGGTGCACCGAGCGGCTTGCGCATTCATCTAGCGGCAGGCGGCATGAAGCAAGGCTGAAAGCGGCTGCGGCCGCTCAGCTGGCGGAAAGGAAAAGGGCCGCAGAGGCGGCCCCTCCCTTCTCTGCCAGGGCGTTGGCATGTCCGACGCCCATCGCCTTCTGGGCCTGCCGCGTCTGCTCCTGCGGGATCTCCTGCTGCGGCCGCAGCACGTCAGGCGCGCTCTGCACCGCATCGCTGCGAAGCGCCAGGCTCTGCGCGCTGGCGGCCCGCGTCTCCACGGGGACGCGGCTGGCGGCTGGACATGCGCCGGTCGACTCCTTCGACCTCGCATTATTGCCGGGGCTATTATGTGAATCGCGTCTCAGATTTTCCCGTCGCGCAGATAGTCGAACAATTCGGCATCGCCCTTCAGCCCCAGCTTGAGCATCGCATCGCCCTTCTGCCGGCTGATGGTGCTGACGCTCTTGTGCAGCAGCAGCGAAATCTCCTTTACCGTCATGCCGGTGCCGAGCAAGCGCAGCACCTCCACCTCGCGCGGGGACAGCGGCTTGCCGTCGCCCTCGCGCATGCGCCAGCTGCCGGCCGCTTCCACCCGCTCGCGCAGGCTGCGGCTGATGTAGGGCTGGCCGCGGTAGACCGACTGGATGGCCTGTGGCAGTTCGTCCATCGACGAACTCTTGTCGACCAGGCCGAGCACGCCGCTGTCGAGCACCATGCGCAGGATCGCCAGGTTGCTGGAGACGCTGAGCATCAGCACCGGCAGGTCGGGATGGCGGCGGCGGATCATGCCGATCATGGCGAAGCCGTCGGCCTGCGGGCTGCCCGGCATGGAGTAGTCGGTGACCAGCAGGTCACAGGGCTGGCTGGCGAGCAGGGTCATCAGCGCCTGCGCGCTGTCGGCCTCGCCGACCACGCGGCCGACGCCGCTCGACTCGATGACGGCGCGGGTACCGATACGGACCACGGGGTGATCGTCTGCGATGATGATGCGCAAGCTCATGCTCTAGTATGGCCATCGGGCACGCCGGACCGCGACCATCGCGGTCCCTGGCAGGATTCTAGGAGATCGACGCAGATGCGTAGGTGGGCTGTTCGCGGGCTGCTCCTGCTGCTGGCGGTGCTGGCGCTGCCCGTGGCCCAGGCACAGCCGGCCCCTGGCCTGCTGCCGCTCAGCCCGTTGCAGCGCGAATACCTGGTGGCGCATCCGACCATCGTTGTCGGGCAGTATGACAGCGGCTGGCCGCCCTTCGAGTCCCTCCGTGATGGCGAGCAGGTCGGGCTGGGACCGGACTACCTGTCGCATCTTGCTCGCCAGCTCGGTGTGAAGGTCGAGGCGCGCCGCTATCCGGACTGGACATCCGTGCTGGATGCGGCATGTCGTGGCGAGGTCGACGTGGTGATGAATGTCGGCCTCAGTGCCGACCGCACCCGCTGCATGGTCTATACCGCGGCCTACAGTGAGGCGCCGCTCGCTCTGGTGGGCCGGCCCGATGACCTGCGTGCCTCCGACATGCCGGACCTGGATGGGCTGAGGGTGGTGATCGAACAGGACTTCCTGACCGGTCCGCAGGTGCGCGCCCGATTCCCGCGTGCCCGCCAGCTTGTCGCAAACGACACCTTGAGCGCATTGCAGATGGTCATAGACGACAAAGCGGACGTCTACATCGGCAATGCCTTCGTCGCCACCGAGCTGATTGCCAGCCGGCGCCTGCAGGGCGTGGCGCTGTTGCGGCCGAGCGACCTGCCCCCCGAACGGTTGCACTTCGGCATTCCCAACAGCAAGCAACCCCTGGCCGAAGCCCTGGACCTGGCGCTGGCCGCGACCAGCCAGGCCCAGCGCGATGCCCTCGCACAACGCTGGTTGTCACCGCCGCACTGGTCGGCATCGGCGCAGCTGGCGCTGAGCCAGGCCGAGAAGCGTGTGCTGGAGCAGCCGCTGATGATCGGTTTCGCGCCGAATGCCGCGCCCCTGTCGTTCACCGGCGAGGATGGCCGGCCCAGTGGCCTGGCCAGCGAGTACCTGCAGCGCCTGATGCAGGCCGGCGCCAACCTGAAGGTCGAGAACAGCCACGACTGGTACGAGGTGCGTGAGAAGGCCCGCCGCGGTGAACTGCAGGCGGTGATGGGCATACCCGTTGATTCGCGCTACCTGGGCCCGGACTGGGTGTTCAGCCAGCCCTTCATCAGCGTGCCGAACGTGATTGTGGTCAGGAGCGATGGCGAATCGCTGCTGGGCTTGGCCGACCTGCAGGGCAAGCGCGTGCTGCTGTCCGACCCGGAGCGCGTGCGTGGCTATGTGCAGCAACAGGCGCCGCAGGCCCGGATCATTGCTGCGCGGAGTGCCGAGCAGGCGCTGCAGCGCCTGCTTGAGGGTGAAGCCGATGCCTATGTGGGCAACCTTGCCGTGGTCGATCACCTGCTGCGCAGCCGTTTCCCGGGGCGGATGCAGGTCGCGGCTCCGGCCGGTTTCAACGACCAGCTGGCGCTGGCAGTGGATCGCCGCCATGCGGCCCTGGCCACGACCTTCGATCGCCTGCTGCTGCAGATGACCCCACGCAAGCGCGAGGCGTTGCGCAGCGCCTGGCTGGCGGTGGAGTACCGCAATGGGGTCGACTGGAGCAATCTGCTGCGGTGGGGCGTGCCCGTGCTGATGGTGCTGCTGACCGCACTGCTGGTGCATGGCGTGGGCCATTGGCGGCTGCGCCGTGAGGTGGCAGGACGCCGCCAGCTGGAGCAGCGCCTGGCCGAGGTGACCGACAACCTGCCGGCGGTGGTCTACCAGGCCCGTCGCGATGCCGATGGCACGCTGAGCTTCCCGTTCATCGCCGGCGACCTGCCTGCGTTGTTCGGTATCACCCGTCAGCAGGCCGAACAGGATGCGAGGGTGTTGCTGGAACGCGTCGAGCAGGAGGACCGCGCGCGCATCCTGCATTCCATCGAGCAGGCCGCGCACCAGTTCGCGCCGTTGATCCTGGAGTTCCGCCTGCGCAGCGACGGCGAAGGCGTGCGCTGGGTGCGCAGCCAGGCCCATCCCTACGCCGCCGAAGAAGGCGCGGTGATCTGGAGCGGGTACTGGGTGGATGTAAGCGAGGCGCGGATGCAGGCCGATGCACTGGCGGCGGCGAAGGCGGACGCCGAGCAGGCCGCTGAGGCCAAATCGCGTTTCCTGGCCACGATGAGCCACGAGATCCGTACGCCGATGAGCGGCGTGCTGGGCATGCTGGAGGTGCTGGCACACTCACCGCTGGACAGCGAGCAGCAGCGCATCCTCGGCGTGATCGAGGATTCGGCGCAGATGCTGCGGCAGATCCTCGATGACATCCTCGATTACTCGCGGCTGGAAGCGGGTGCACTGCGCCTGGAGCCGGTACCGCAACCGCTGCGGCCGCTGCTGGAAAGCGTGTGCCGGTTGATGTCGGCGCAGGCCAGTGCACGCGGGCTGGAGCTGCATGTGCAGATCGACCCTCAGCTGGCGGCAGCGCACGAAGTGGATGGCGTGCGCCTGCGCCAGATCGTGTTCAACCTGCTCAGCAATGCCATCAAGTTCACTGCGCGCGGCGAAGTGCGGCTGCAGCTGGAGGTACTGGGCCCGACCGCCGACGACGGCAGCCAGCCGCTGTGCCTGAGCGTCACCGACACCGGCATCGGAATCGCACCGGAACAGCTGCAGCACCTGTTTGCGCCGTTCACCCAGGCCGGTGCCTACATCCAGCGCGACCATGGTGGTACCGGCCTCGGCCTGAGCATCTGCCAGCGCCTGGTGCAGATGATGGGCGGCGAGCTGGAGCTGCACAGCACGCTGGGCGAGGGCACCCGCGCCGAGGTGCGGCTGGCGCTGGTGGAGGCAGGCAGGGGTGACGTTGAAGCGCTGGTTGCGGAGCAGGAGCAGGCGGCGCTGCTGCCGCCGGCGCTGCGCGAGGCACGCGTGCTGGTGATCGAGGACCACCCGACCAACCAGGCGATGATGGCGTGGCGGCTGCAGCAGCTGGGCGTACCCCATGTGCTGCTGGGCGATGGCCAGCAGGCACTGGACCGCTTGTCATCGGAGGCCTTCGATCTGGTCATTACCGACTGCCGCATGCCGGTACTCGACGGCTTCGGTTTCACCCGCCTGTTGCGCGAGCGCGAGGGCCGTACCGGCCAGCCGCGGCTGACGGTGCTGGCGCTGACCGCCAGCGTGCTGGACGACGATGCACGCCGCTGCCGCGAAGCCGGCATGGACGAGGTGCTGGCCAAGCCGCTGTCACTGGCCACGCTGCGCACCGCGCTGCTGCGCTGGCTGCCGCAGGCACAGGGCCAGTCATTCGATGCGCCGGTGCAGGAGACTGTCGCCGACGACGCTGAAGTGCTGCCTAATCTGGCCACCCTGCAGCAGCGCTATGGCTCGCGCGCCGTGGCCGAGCAGCTGCGCGACAGCCTGTTGCAGGCCAGTGAAAGTGATCTGGCGGCGGTGCAGCGCGCCGTGCGGGCCGGTGACCGCGAGACTGCGGCGCTCCACCTGCATCGCCAGGCGGGCGGTCTGGGGGCGATCGGGGCAAGCGCACTGGCCGGGCAGGCCAACGCGCTGGTCGAGCGCCTGCAGGATGCGACCGAGGCCGATCCGGCACCGGTATTCGCCGCTGTAACGGCGTTCGTGGCAAGGCTGCAGCATCAGCTGCAGCGACTGGCTCACTGAGCCGACTGCTGTTGCAGGTAGGCGATCACCAGCGCGCGGCGTTCGGCGCTGGGAAAGGCGTTGTACATGCGCGTGCCGGGCACCACGTGGGTGGGCGACTGCAGGAACGCGTCCAGGGTCTGCGCGCTCCAGGTGATGTCGGCGCGGCGCATGCCGTCGGAATAGCCGTAATCGGGCAGGCTGCCGGCGCGACGGCCGATCACGCCGTGCAGGTTGGGGCCGAAGCGGTGGATGCCGCCAGGCTGCACGGTGTGGCAGCCGGCGCACAGTTCGAACGCGCGCTGCATGGCCTGCTGGCGGGCCTGTTCGGGCGTCGCCGGCGCCGCAGGCGGGCGCTGGCAGGCCGTGGCAAGCAGGGCCACGGCAACGGTGGTGAGCAGGCGGGAGGCACGCATGGGCGGGCAGGATAGCGGTGCGGTGGAGCGGCCGGGCTGCGACACGCGGTCGCAGCCCGGGGCGATCACATGCCCGAGTAGTTCGGGCCGCCGCCGCCCTGCGGGGTCACCCACACGATGTTCTGGGTCGGATCCTTGATGTCGCAGGTCTTGCAGTGCACGCAGTTCTGCGCGTTGATCTGCAGGCGCGCGTTGTCGGCGTCGCCGACGAATTCGTACACGCCGGCCGGGCAGTAACGGGCTTCGGGACCGGCGTACTCGGCCAGGTTCACCTTCACCGGAATGCTCGGATCCTTCAGCGTCAGGTGGCTGGGCTGGTTCTCGTCGTGGTTGGTGCTGCTCAGGAACACCGAGCTGAGACGATCGAAGGTCAGCACGCCATTGGGCTTGGGGTAGGCGATGCGGGTGTGCTGCGACGCCGGCTCCAGGCAGGCGTGGTCCGGCTGGGTGCGGTGCAGGGTCCACGGCGGGTTGCGCACGCCCAGCTTCGGCAGCAGCCACTGCTCCACGCCGGTCATCAGCGTGGCAACGGTCTGGCCCTTCTTGAACCACTGCTTGAAGTTCTTGGCCTGCTGCAGTTCGGTGAACAGCCAGCTGGCTTCAAACGCCTTCGGGTAGGCGCTCAGTTCATCGTGCTGGCGATCGGCGGCCAGCGCGTCGAACGCGGCGTCGGCGCACAGCATGCCGGTCTTGATCGCGGCATGGCTGCCCTTGATGCGGCTGGCGTTGAGGTAGCCGGCCTCGCAGCCGACCAGCGCGCCCCCGGGGAACACCGTCTTCGGCAGCGACAGCAGGCCGCCGGCGGTGATCGCACGGGCGCCGTAACCGATGCGGGTGCCGCCCTCCAGGTGCTTGCGGATGGAGGGATGGGTCTTGAAACGCTGGAACTCCTCGAACGGGCTCAGCCACGGGTTCTTGTAGTCCAGGCCGACCACGTAACCAATGGCGACCTTGCCGCCGTCGGCGTGGTACAGGAACGCGCCGCCGTAGGTGTCGCTGTCCAGCGGCCAGCCAGCCGCATGCACCACCAGGCCCGGCTCATGCCTGGCCGGGTCGATCTGCCACAGCTCCTTGATGCCGATGCCGTAGGCCTGCGGGTCCTTGCCTTCGTCCAGTTTGTAGCGGGCGATCAGCTGGCGACCGAGGTGGCCGCGCGCACCTTCGGCGAAGATCGTGTACTTGGCGTGCAGCGCCATCCCACGCTCGAAGGCCGGACCGATGCTGCCGTCCTTCTCGATGCCCATGTCGCCGGTGGCCACGCCGATCACCTCGCCGTTGTCGCCGTACAGCACTTCTGCAGCGGCGAAGCCCGGGAAGATCGCAACCTCCAGCGCCTCGGCCTGCTGCGCCAGCCAGCGGGTCACTTCGCCCAGGCTGATGATGTAGTTGCCTTCGTTGTGGAAGCACTCCGGCAGCAGCGCATTGGGGGTGCTGCGCGCGCCGGTCTCGCTGAGGAACAGGAATTCGTCGCGGGTGACCTTCTGCTTCAGCGGTGCGCCGCGCTCGGCCCAGTCCGGGAACAGCTCGGTCAGCGCGCGCGGATCCATCACCGCGCCGGACAGTACGTGCGCGCCCGGTTCGGAGCCCTTCTCCAGCACGCACACCGACAGCTCGCGGCCGGCTTCGAGCGCGCGCTGGCGCAGGCGGATCGCGGTGGCCAGGCCGGCGGGGCCGGCGCCGACGATCACCACGTCGAACTCCATTACTTCACGCGGGGGCAGGGCGTTGGCTTCAGCGCTCATCGATTGCATGACTCGTGGGTAGGGCCGGCATCGGGGCCACCGGCGGTGCCTGGGAATCGCGCGTGCGGCCACGGGCGAAACGGTTGTTTGAATGTGTCAGGGTACCGGGCCGCGCGTGATCGAGCTAGATCGACGATGTTCACGCCATGATTGCTGCATTGCAGCGAACGCGGCTTCGGTGGTCGCCAACCTCGGTTGGCGCCGGCAGAAAATACCAGCGCCGACCAAGGTCGGCCTCTACCCGTGCACCAACGCTGCGCGGATGACCGACAATGGCCGGGTCCTGACTGCGTGTGAGTGCCATGGCTTTGCATCCGTACGATCTGTTCGATGTCCGTTCCCTGCTCAACGAGGAAGAGCGCGCAGTGCAGGAGAGCGTCGCCCGCTTCACCAACGAGCGCGTGCTGCCGATCATCGGCGATGCCTTCGACCAGGCCCGCTTCCCCGATGAACTGGTGCCTGAGATCGCCTCGTTGGGCCTGCTGGGCGCGACCCTGCCGGCCGAGTACGGCGGCGGTGGCCTCGGCGCGGTCAGCTATGGCCTGATCTGCCAGGAGCTGGAGCGCGGCGATTCGGGCCTGCGCAGCTTCGTGTCGGTGCAGAGCTCGCTGTGCATGTACCCGATCTACGCCTATGGCAGCGAGGAACAGCGCCAGCAGTGGCTGCCGGCGATGGCGCGCGGCGAACTGATCGGCTGCTTCGGCCTGACCGAGGCGCACGGCGGTTCCGATCCGGCCAGCATGAAGACCCGCGCGGTGCGCGACGGCAGTGACTGGCGCATCAGCGGCAGCAAGATGTGGATCACCAGCGGCCCGGTGGCCGACCTGGCCATCGTCTGGGCGCAGACCGAGGACGGCATCCAGGGCTTCGTGCTGGAAAAGGGCATGGCCGGCTTCACGACGCAGGAGATCAAGCACAAGATGAGCCTGCGCGCGTCGCTGACCGGCGCGCTGTTCTTCGATGACGTGCGCGTGCCCGACAGCCATCGCCTGCCGAACGTGAAGGGCCTGAAGGGGCCGCTGGGCTGCCTGACCCAGGCCCGTTACGGCATCAGCTGGGGGCCGATCGGTGCGGCGATTGCCTGCCTGGATGAAGCACTTGGCTATGCCAAGGAGCGCGTGCTGTTCGGTCGCCCGCTGGCCGCCACGCAGAGCGCGCAGATCAAGCTGGCCGAGATGGCCCGCCGCATCACCACCGCACAGCTGCTGGCGCTGCAGCTGGGCCGCCTGAAGGAAGCCGGCCAGCTGCAGCCGCAGCAGGTCAGCCTGGCCAAGTGGAACAACTGCCGCATGGCCATCGACATCGCCCGCGAGTGTCGCGATCTGCTGGGTGGGGCCGGCATCACCACCGAACACGTGGCGATCCGTCACGCGTTGAACCTGGAATCGGTGATCACCTATGAAGGCACCGAGACCGTGCACCAGCTGGTGATCGGCCGCGAACTGACCGGCATCAACGCGTTCTGAGTGCACCGGTAGTGCCGGCCGCTGGCCGGCATTGCCGGGTAGGGTGGGCGGTAAGGGACGCCTATCCGGAGATGCAAGCTGAATGAAGAACAATCCCGCTGTGAGGCTGCTGTTGTGCCTCCCGCTGCTCTTCCAAGCCTCCGTGCTGCAGATGGCGTGGGCAGGCAACAGGGATGGGGCATGGGCAGGCAGTTATTCGCAGGCGAGCGATCTGTGTACCGAACCGGGCAGCGGACGTAGTTGCCGCGATGGGTTCAGGGACAGCCTGTCGATTGTCGAAGAATCACTGGGCTATACGGTTGAGCTGCACAGTACCCAGGCGATGCAGCACGTCTGCTCCTTCGTGCTGCATATGAAGCCAGAAGGCGGAAAACTGATTCATCAGTCCGAACCAGGCACAGTGGCTATCGAGAAACATGCAGGTGTACTGAGAGTCTCATCCGGCGGGATCGACCCGACGGCAACGGGCTTGGGCATGTGCGGTGCGCATGCCGATATTGATGGCCTGGAGTTTTCTTCTGTGGGCAATCGCACGCGTTCCGGCAACGCGATGGCGAGCGCTCCTGATTGATCCAGGCGGAAGGCATCCACGCATGGCATGGATCTCTGCGCGGCTGTCGGGTCCGCCTTGAAGCGAGCCGAGCACCACAGGACCGACGGGGGCGAAGAGGCGCGGGTGTCTGAGCGCAGCGAGTTCCGCGCCGTTCCCCGGCGGGCCGAGGAGCGCAGGGTACCGGTGCGCAGACGGCGGCGCGTTTCTTTTGGTTACTTTTCTTTCCGCGTGGAAAGAAAAGTAACGCCATGAACGCATGCGCCCGCCACAGCACCAATCAGGCAGAAGAGAGACGCGTGGAGCTACGCCCCACCGGCAAACCCATGCTGCCGCCACGCCTCGTACATCACCACCGCAACGGTGTTGGAAAGATTGAGGCTGCGGTTGTCCGGCCGCATCGGCAGGCGCAGGCGGCGGCCGTCGGGCAGGGCATCGAGCACCTCCTGCGGCAGGCCACGGCTTTCCGGGCCGAACAGGAACGCATCACCGTCTTCGAAGGCCACGCTGTCATAGCGGACGCTGGCACGCGTACTCAGGGCGAACAACCGCTTTGGTGCGATCCGCGCCAGCGCGGTGTCCAGGTCGGGGTGGACCTGCAGGCGCGAGTACTCGTGGTAGTCCAGGCCGGCGCGCTTGAGCTGCTTGTCTTCCAGTGCGAAGCCGAGTGGCTCGACCAGGTGCAGCTGCGCGCCGGTGTTGGCGCAGAGCCGGATCACATTGCCCGTGTTGGGCGGGATTTCCGGTTGGAACAGGATCACGTGGAACTGGGGCGCGGCATTCATCGGCGCAGTGTACCTGCGACGACCGCCGCCTTTACGGCGCACGCCCTGCACGGGGCAGGGCGGCACCGGTTACGGGCGCAGCAGGACCTGGGCGGTTTCGGTGGCCAGGGCCTGCAGGTCGGCGGCGCTCGGGCGCACCTGCAGGGCCGGCAGGTTGACGATGACCGAGTTGGCGACGTTGGTGGCAGCGGCAGCCAGGGTGGCGGCGTAGCGCTGGGCTTCCAGTTCGGCGGCCAGGGCGACGCGCTGTTCCAGGCTCGGGCGCACTTCCACCGAGGCCAGGGTGGTGATCGGCATCGCGGCGGCGACCGGGGCGGCGCCGTAGCCGTTGCGCTCAGCCAGCTGGTCGGCGCTGGGGCGCACTTCCACGGTGGCCAGGGTCGGGATGCCGCTGGCCTGTTCCCAGGCCTGCTGGGCCAGCTGGTCGGCGGCCGGGCGAACCTGCACGGTGGCCAGGGTCTTGATGGATTCGGAGGCCTGCACCGACGAAACAACCGCGGTGCCGGCGATCAGGGCGATGGCGATGGCAATGGTCTTGGCGTTCATGACGGGGCCTGTTTAGTGTTGGTGATCAGTGGTGTGGTAGTAAGGTAGTACACCAATTCTGGGCATGCAAGAGAAATTTTCTATTTCCTGCATCTGTTCAGTCTTCAGTCAGCTTTTGTCTGAAGCCCTTCCTGGCGCAGGAAGTACCAAGCAATCCGCGTGCCAACTTTTAGTTATTGATTTGCAAGGCTTTTATGTGGTCCCGAAAGTGTCCGGTGGGCGGACACCTGTCCATTCGATAAGCCGCGGACACTGTCCGGACGCCTTCAGCCGGCGTCTGTGACGTTTCAAGAGCGCCCGTGGGCATCGGACTCGATGGCCATCTGGGAAAACACCCCCAGTGACTGGCGACCGATTCCGGCCGCCGCGTGTGCAGGCTAGGATCGGGGTTCACCTTCGTGACCAAGGATCCGGATATGTCTCTCGCCCTTCGCCCGCGCGCTGCACTGCTGGCCGTCGCCCTCAGCACCGCCCTGGGCACGCTCGCGCCCACCCATGCGCTCGCCGCCAAGGCGGCGGCACCGGCCAAGGTCGATATCCCGTACGAGCAGTTCACCCTGCCCAACGGCCTGCGCGTGATCGTGCATACCGATCGCAAGGCGCCGATCGTTGCGGTCAACGTCTGGTACCACGTGGGCAGCAAGGACGAGCCGGCTGGCCGTACCGGCTTCGCGCACCTGTTCGAACACCTGATGTTCCAGGGCAGCGAAAACCACGATGGCGAGTTCTTCGAGCCGTTCAAGCAGGTGGGTGCCACCAACCAGAACGGCACCACCAACACCGACCGCACCAATTACTTCGAGAACGTGCCGACCACCGCGCTGGACATGGCACTGTGGATGGAATCGGACCGCATGGGCCATCTGGTCGGTGCGATCGACCAGGCCGCGCTGGACGAGCAGCGTGGCGTGGTGCAGAACGAGAAGCGCCAGGGCGAGAACCAGCCCTACGGCCAGGCCTGGGACCAGCTCAACAAGGCGCTGTACCCGGTGGGCCACCCGTACCACCACGGCGTGATCGGGTCGATGAACGATCTGAACGCGGCGTCGCTGGATGACGTGAAGACCTGGTTCCGCACCTGGTACGGCCCGAACAATGCGGTGCTGGTGCTGGCCGGCGACATCGACCTGGCCACCGCCAAGGAAAAGGTCGCCAAGTACTTCGGCAGCATCCCGGCCGGCCCGACCATGGCGCAGCCGGCGGTGAACGTGGCCAAGCGCAGTGCCGACACGCGCGAGACGATGACCGACAAGGTGCCGCAGGCGCGCATCTACCGTGCCTGGAACGTACCGCAGGTCGGCACCACCGAGGTCGATCAGCTGCAGTTGTTCGCGCAGGTGCTCGGCGGTGCGAAGTCTTCGCGCCTGAGCCAGCGCCTGCAGCACCAGGACAAGCTGGTGGACAGCATCGCGTCGGGCCTGTCGACCTCGCAGTTGGGCTCGAACTTCGTGATCATGGCGACGGTCAAGCAGGGCCAGGACCCGGCCAGGGTCGAGAAGATCATCGACGAAGAACTGGACCGGCTGATCAAGCAGGGCCCGACCGCGGCCGAACTGGAGCGCGCCAAGACCGGTGCACGCGCCGGTTTCATCCGCGGCATCGAGCGCATCGGTGGCTTCGGCGGCAAGGCCGACGCACTGGCCGAGTGCGCGGTGTTCACCGGCGACCCGGGTTGCTTCCGCACCTCGCTGGCCAACATCGAGAAGGCCAGTGCTGCTGATCTGAGCCGGCTGGGCGCGCAGTGGCTGGACAAGGGCAGTCACACCCTGGTGATCGCACCGGGTGAGCGCGTGGCGCTGAAGGAAGACCCGAGCCAGGCGCCGAAGCCCTTCACCGTGCCGGCAGTGGACCCCAAGTACAGCACCCTGCCGGAGCAGGTCGACCGCAAGGCGGGCGTGCCGCAGACCCGCGAGTTCCCGCAGCTGAAGTTCCCGACGTTGCAGCGCGCCACGCTGAAGAACGGCACCCAGGTGATCCTGGCCGAACGCCATGAAATTCCGGTGGTGCAGTTCAGCTACCAGTTCCCGGGCGGCTTCAGCGCCGACCAGGGCCGCAAGCCGGGCACCGCCAACTTCACCATGAGCCTGATGACCGAAGGCGCCGGCAAACTGGGCTCGCTGGCCTTCGCCGATGCCGCCGACGCACTGGGCGCCAGCCTGGATGCCTCGGCCGGCCTGGACTCGATGAGCGTGGACCTGTCGGCGCTGAAGGAAAACCTGGCACCGTCGCTGGCGCTGTACCGCGACCTGTTGCGCGAGCCGCGCTTCGAGCAGGGCGAGATCGACCGGGTCAAGGCGAGCTGGATCGCTGGCATCCAGCAGGAGAAGGTCAACCCGGGTGCGGTGGCGATGCGCGTGCTGCCCCCGCTGCTGTACGGCAAGGGCCACCCGTATGCCATTCCGTTTACCGGTAGCGGTGACGAGGCGGCGATCAACGGCCTGACCCGCGAGGACCTGGTCGACTTCCACCACGACTGGCTGCGCCCGCAGAACGGCACCCTGATCGTGGTCGGCGACACCACCCTGGCCGAGATCGTGCCGCTGCTGGACAAGCAGCTGGGCGACTGGAAGGCCAGTGGCGAGGCCCCGCAGGTGAAGGCGGCCACCGACGTTGCGCTGCCGAAGGGCCCGCGCGTGTTCCTGATCGACCAGCCGGGCGCGGTACAGGCCAACCTGTTCGCCGGCCAGGTGGTGGCACCTTCCAGCGCCACCAGTTCGACCCGCTTCGACATCGCCAACGGCGTGATCGGCGGCGACTTCACCTCGCGCCTGAACATGAACCTGCGCGAGGACAAGCACTGGTCGTACGGTGCGCGCAGCAGCGCGGTCAATTCGGTGGGCCAGCGCCCGTGGATGGCCAGCGCGCCGGTGCAGATCGACAAGACCGGCCCGGCACTGGCGGAAATGCGCAAGGAAATCGCCGCGTTCGCCGATGGCAGCAAGCCGGCCACCGCTGCCGAGGTCAACCGCATCCGCAACATCCAGACCCTGAGCCTGCCCGGTGCCTACGAGACCGCCAGTGCGGTGGCGTCGACCATCGGTTCGATCGTGCAGTTCAAGCGCCCGGACGACTACGTGCTGCGGCGCAAGGCCGAGATCGAAGCGATGACCCCGGCGCAGGTGCAGCAGGCCGCCGCAGAGATCAAGCCGCAGGCCCTGACCTGGGTGGTGGTGGGTGACCTCAAGCAGACCGAAGCGGCCGTGCGTGCGCTGAACCTGGGCGAGGTGACGGTGATCGACGCCGAAGGCAACCCGGTCAAGAAATAAGGCATGTGCCTGCCCGCCACGGCGGGCAGGTCTCCCGTGGTAGCGCCGGGCCATGCCCGGCGGCTTTCCGGCGGCCAGCCATGCCGCGCTGTGCGCTCGCCGGGCATGGCCCGGCGCTACCTGGGCTCCGGCCCGGCTACCCCCGATTCAGGCTGTTCAGGCAGAATCCCCCCATACCCTTCCAGGATCTGCCCATGCGCGTTCTGCTGCTTTCCTCCCTGCTGCTCACCGTCACCGCCTGTACCTGGGTGCCGATCGAACCGGCCGGCAAGGCAACCCGCGTGCTGCCGGCAGGGCCGGTTCCGGCCGGCTGCATCGCCAAGGGCGAGGTGGTGGTCACCGTGAAGAGCAAGGTCGGCTTCTACAACCGCAACCCGCTGCGGGTGCAGGAAGAGCTGGAAACCCTGGCCCGCAACGAGGCCCCGAGCGCCGGCGCCAATGCCGTCCAGGCCGCTGCGGCCCCCGCCGATGGCAGCCAGCGCTTCGCCGCGTTCCAGTGCCCGCCGCGCTGAACGCTTCACCATACGGCCGAGGCTGAATTCGTAAAGATGCGGTGAAAGCGCGGGGGTTATAGAATAGCGCCCCCTTTTGCCTGAGCCTTGGCGCTAACCTCGATGCTCTTCAAGAATGTCTCGATCGCCGGCCTGGCACACGTCGACGCACCGCATACGCTGACGACCAAGGAAATCAACGAACGCCTGCAGCCGACGTTGGATCGCCTGGGTATCCGCACCGATGTGCTCGGCGACATCGCCGGCATCCACGCCCGCCGCCTGTGGGACAACGGCGTGCTGGCGTCGGACGCCGCCACCATGGCCGGCCGCAAGGCACTGGAAGACGCGGGCATCACCGCGACCCAGGTCGGCCTGCTGGTCAACACCTCGGTCAGCCGCGACTACCTGGAGCCGTCCACGGCCTCGATCGTGTCGGGCAACCTCGGTGTCAGCGACGAATGCATGACCTTCGACGTCGCCAACGCCTGCCTGGCCTTCATCAACGGCATGGACATCGCGGCGCGCATGATCGAGCGCGGTGATATCGACTACGCGCTGGTGGTGGACGGCGAGACCGCCAACCTGGTGTACGAGAAGACCCTGGAGCGCATGACCGCCCCGGACGTCACCGCCGATGACTTCCGCAACGAGCTGGCCGCGCTGACCACCGGGTCGGGCGCCGCCGCGATGGTGATGGCGCGCGCGGAGCTGGTGCCGGACGCGCCGCGCTACAAGGGCGGCGTGACCCGCTCGGCCACCGAGTGGAACCAGCTGTGCCTGGGCAACCTGGACCGCATGGTCACCGACACCCGCCTGTTGCTGATCGAAGGCATCAAGCTGGCGCAGAAGACCTTCAGCGCCGCCAAGATCGCACTCGGCTGGGCCGTGGAAGAGCTCGACCAGTTCGTGATCCACCAGGTCAGCCAGCCGCACACCGCCGCGTTCATCAAGAACTTCGGCATCGACCCGAAGAAGGTCATGACCATCTTCGGCGAGCACGGCAACATCGGCCCGGCCTCGGTGCCGATCGTGCTGAGCAAGCTCAAGCAGCTGGGCAAGCTGAAGAAGGGCGATCGCATCGCGCTTCTGGGTATTGGCTCGGGCCTGAACTGCTCGATGGCTGAAGTGGTCTGGTAAGCAGCCCGTTGCCCGACCTCCTGTAGAGCCGAGCCATGCTCGGCTCACGCGCGCAGCGCGGCTCTTCCGCAGCGGACCGGAGAGCAGCCGAGCAACGGCTCGGCTCTACATTGCGCCGCGACTCTCCTTAGGTGCTCCGCATGCGCGATCTTCCCGGTTACCCCGCCCACCCGCAGCGCTTCGAGGTCCGCCCCGGCCTGTCGATGAACTATCTCGACGAGGGCCCGCGCGATGGCGAGGTGGTGGTGATGGTGCACGGCAACCCGTCGTGGAGCTACTACTGGCGCACGCTGGTGGCCGGCCTGTCGGACACCTACCGCTGCATCGTGCCGGACCACATCGGCATGGGCCTGTCGGACAAGCCGGACGACAGCCGCTATGAGTACACGCTGCAGTCGCGCGTGGACGATCTTGATGCGCTGCTGAAGCACCTGGGCATCACCGGCCCGGTGACCCTGGCCGTGCACGACTGGGGCGGCATGATCGGGTTCGGCTGGGCGCTGTCGCACCACGAGCAGGTGAAGCGCCTGGTGGTGCTCAACACCGCTGCCTTCCCGATGCCGGCGGCGAAGAAGATGCCATGGCAGATTGCGTTGGGCCGCCACTGGAAGATCGGTGAGTGGATCATCCGCACCTTCAACGCGTTCTCGTCCGGTGCCTCGTGGCTGGGCGTGGAGCGGAAGATGCCGGCCGATGTGCGCCGCGCCTACGTGTCGCCGTACAACAGCTGGGCCAACCGCATCAGCACCATCCGCTTCATGCAGGACATCCCGCTGTCGCCGGCCGACAAGGCCTGGTCGCTGCTGGAACGCGCCGGCAAGGCGCTGCCGTCGTTCGCCGACCGTCCCGCCTTCCTCGGCTGGGGCCTGCGCGACTTCGTGTTCGACCATCATTTCCTGAAGGGCTTCCAGGCCGCGCTGCCGCAGGCCCAGGTGCATGCCTTCGAGGATGCCGGGCATTACGTGCTGGAAGACAAGCAGGACGTGCTGGTGCCGGAGATCCGCGCGTTCCTGGACAAGAACCCGATCTGAGCGGTGTGCCGACCAACGGTCGGCACCCACAAGTGGAAGGTATGGGTGGGTGCCGACCGTTG
>NZ_KV791349.1:0-7766 GCF_001807895.1 Stenotrophomonas sp. HMSC10F07 | reverse complement strand
TACCCGATGGCCCCGCGCCGCTCCGGTAGCGCCGGGCCATGCCCGGCGAGCGTCGTCTGTAGATCCACGCCATGCGTGGATGGGGCTACGCTGCCCCCCCGCGCTCACTGGTGATGCGTGCACCCTCGCGCATCACCAGGGTCACCGGGGTCTTCTCCACCACCTCCAGCAACCGCTGCCACTGGGCATCACTCAGCTCGGCGCTGGCATGCAGCACGCGGTGCACGTGGAAACGGCCATCCTCGTCACGTTCCGAGCGAAGCTCGGCATGGAAGCTGCCATGCCGGAGTGAATGCGCCGCGGCTGCGATCTTCATCGATCATCACGCGCCCTTGTAGCCCGGTTCGCGCATCCTACGACCGTTGCGGCGGAGGTGGGCCGCGTGTATCGAGGAGCGCCGGTCGTGCTGGAAGCGGGCAACAAACCAGAAGGCCTGAAAGGGTTGAGAGTACTGGTGGCGGAAGATGAATTCGCCATCGCGATGTTCCTGGTGGACTACCTGGAGCTGAAGGGCGCGCAGGTGGTGGGGCCGGCCGGGGACCTGCAGGCACTCGGCCGGCTGCTGGATGACAACCCCATCGATGTGGCCCTGCTGGACATCAACCTGGGCGGTGAACAGGTGTACCCGCTGGCCGACCGGCTGGCCGAAGCGGGTACGCCGTTCATGCTGACCTCTGGCTACGATGACAACCTGCCCAGCCGCTTCGCGGATGCGCCCCGCTGCACCAAGCCCTATCACATCGAGGCCCTGGTCCAGCAGCTGGCGGGACTGGTGGCGACGCCGCAGGCCCCTGCGGGCATCGCCTGATTGCGCGGCATGTCGCGCCGCACCGAAGGCCTCCGGGCCGTTGAGCGCCCGGCAGGCATGCCGCCGTCGCTGCAGGCCCATGCGCGCCATGACGGCATGGCCGCCCGCATTGCCCGGCACGACTGGTCAGACACGCCATTGGGTGCGATCGAGCAATGGCCGCCGCACCTGCGCGCCACCGTCGACCTGATGCTTGCGCACGGCTTCCCGATGATTGTGCTGTGGGGCGAGCAGCTGGTGCAGCTCTACAACGATGGCTATGCCGAGATCCTGGCTGACAAGCATCCTGGCGGACTGGGCCAGCCGACGCGCGAGTGCTGGCCCGAGGTCTGGCACATCAATGGCCCGATCTACCAGCGTGTGTGGCAGGGCGAGACCATCACCTATGAGGACAAGCTCTATCCGCTGGCGCGGCGGGGGCGCTTGGAGGATGTCTGGTTCACCATCACCTACAGCCCCATACGCGGAGAGGACGGGTGCATCAACGGCGTGCTGGTGACCATGTTCGAAACGACCGCTGCGCACGTCGCGCAGGCGGCCCGCGAACGCGAGGAACAGAAGCGCCGTGAGAGCGACCGCCGGTTGGCGCTGGCCTTCAAGGTGCTGCCGGTGGGTGTCTGCATTGTCGACGCCGACGGCAACCTGCAGCTGTCCAACGACCAGATGCGGACCTATCTTCCCACCGGCAAGGTGCCCTCCACGGATCGCCCCAACCATTACCGGTGGCAGGGTACGCATCCCGATGGCTCGCGCATCGAACCCCACGATTTCGCCATCGCCCGCGCCCTGCGGGGGGAGACGATGGTCCCAGGCCTGGAGTTCCAGTTCATCCATGACGACGGGCGCGCGCGCTGGACACGCGTCGCCGCCGCACCGTTGCGTGATGCCGATGGCGGGGTGAGTGGCGTGTTCGCGATCGCCGTGGACATCGACGATCTCAAGCGTGCCACCGAGCGCCAGTCGGTGCTGCTGGCCGAACTGCAGCATCGGGTGCGCAACATCATGTCGACCATCCATGCCATTGCCTGGCGGACCCGCGTATCGGTCGGCAGCGTGGACGAGTATGCCGAGCGCCTGTGCGCGCGGCTGATGTCACTGGCGCGCACGCAGAGCCTGTTGACCCGCGGCGCCAATGTAGGGGTCTGCCTGCGCGGCATGCTCGAGGAGGAGATCGCGGCGCAGGCACCGGCGGCCGCCGCCTGTCACCTGCAGGGTGAGGATGTGCTGTTGCCACCGAAGGCGGCCGAAGTACTGTCGCTGGCCATCCATGAGCTGGCCGCCAATGCGCTCCGGCACGGCGCGCTGGCCCACGAGGACGGGCGGGTCGATGTCTGCTGGCACCTGCAGGTGCAGGACGGGCAGCCGTGGCTGGGCCTGCACTGGTGCGAGCGCCATGCCGAGGTGGAGGGGTGGGAGATGCCACGCCAGCGTGGCCTGGGCCGGGTCCTGATCGAGCAGCGGGTGCCCTATGAACTGGCCGGCAGCGGCGAGCTGCGCTTTACCCCGCAAGGCCTGGATGCCTGGATCCGCTTCCCGCTGCGCGATCGCGACAGCCTGCTGCAGACCGACGCCCCGGACACCGGGCTGGCTGGGTAAAAGGGCATTTATCTCCAATTTGGCCAAATTGGGTATAGTGGTTCCCATCCGCCCCGCCTGGAGCCGTGCCATGACCCTGCCGCTGGATCTGCCTGGCCTCGAGAAGGCCCCGGCCTCGTCGGTGAAGACCCGCGGCTGGCCGAGCCTGATGCGCACCGTGCGCGAAAAGCAGGCGCTGGTCATCACCAACCACAATCACCCGGAAGCGGTGATCGTGGACATCCGCACCTACCAGGAACTGCTGGCCAAGGCCGCTGGCGGCGATGCCGGTGAGCGCAACGAGGAACTGCAGCGCCTGCGCCGCGAGTTCGACCAGACCCTGGCCGGGCTGCAGCGCGGTGAAGGGCTGGGCAAGGTGCTGGGCCAGCCGATCCGGCGCGGCCGCAAGGTCACCCTCGGCCGCCCGCTCTGATCGATGGGACGCATCCTGGCGCTGGCCGGTGTCAATGGCGCCGGCAAGAGTTCGCTGCTGGGCACCTGGCTGGACGCCGAAGGGCTGAGCTGGTTCAACCCGGACGCGTTCACCCGTCGCCTGGTCGACGCCGGCTGGTCGCTGCCGGAGGCCAACGCCGAGGCATGGCAGGAAGGCACCCGCCGCCTGCGCCAGGCCATGGCCGATGGCACCGACTTCGCCTTCGAGACGACGCTCGGCGGCAACACCATTCCGCGCCTGCTGCGTGAGGCCTGCGAACGGCATCAGGTGGCGATCTGGTTCTGTGGGCTGGCCGATGTTGAGCTGCATATCGCCCGTGTTGCTGCGCGGGTGGCCGCCGGTGGCCATGACATTCCAGTCGAGAAGATCCGCGCGCGTTTCGATTCCGCGCGCGCGAACCTGCTGGAGCTGCTGCCGCACCTGGCCGAGTTGCACGTCTACGACAACAGCGCACCGGCCGACGGGCAGGGTTGCGTGGTGCCGCTGCCGGTATTGGCCATGGCTGCAGGCGAACTGCAGTACCCGATTGCCGTAGCCGACCTGCTGCACACGCCCGGCTGGGCCAAGCCCATCGTGATGCGTGCAATGGAATCGAACACCCCGCGCTAGATCCACGCCATGCGGGGATGCCTTGGCTGTGGTTAGACTGGCCGCACACCCAAGGAGGATGACATGCACGGACCTGCGATGTTCCGCTCCACTTCGACCTGGCTGGCGCTTGCTGCGCTGGCGCTGTCCAGCCTGACGGCGATGGCCGCGCCGGCCGCGTCCAAGCGGGAGGTGGCGCCGCCCAGCCTGGTACAGGCGTATCGGGCCGCCGAAGCCAATCTGCGGCTGATTCCCGGCGATGACATCGAATCCGAGTTCCGTCCGGTGTGGACCGCTGTTGCCGATCTCGATGGCGATGGCCGTGCCGAGGTCGTGTATTTCTACACGTCCACCTACACCGGCGGCAGCTTCGCGCAGAGCAATGTGGTGGCGGTGATGACGGCGCTGACAGCGAACGATCCGCGTGGCCAGGAGAACCCGAAGAGCCTGTCTCCGGTGGAGGCAGAGGACTATGCCGCCATCCGCAGGTATGGCTATGGCGATGATGCCGGCATCCAGATTCCGGGCGCGGTGCAGTCGATCCGAATCGAAGGCAACCGGATCATCGTTGCCTTCACCGTTACCGCAGGCGCAACGGTCTGCGAAATTCCCCGCGATTTCCGCCACGTCTGTCCGCCGGACGGAAACTACACCTGGACGCTGCGTTGGACGCCGGGGAAGCTGACCCGCATCAAGACGTAGCGCCATGCAGCGCCGGGCCTATCCACCCGGCGCCACCTGGCCCATCGATCCACGCCATGCGTGGATCGCATTCTGCACCCGGCCTCAGGCAGGCTTCACCTGCTCGGGCTCGGCAACATCCGGCAGCGGTGGCAGGGTCGGGTCCACCGTCACCGGCACATCGCTCTTCAACAGCGCGGCCGCTTCCTTGTCGCTGCCGACGGCCGGCGGTGAACCGCGCAGCGGCAGGCCGGCGGTTTCCTTCACGAACAGCATGGTCACCAGGCCGATCACCGCCGCGCCCATCAGGTAATAGGCCGGCACCAGCGGGTCGCCGGTACGCTCCACCAGCCACGCGGTCACCAGCGGCGTGGTGCCACCGAACAGCGACACCGACACATTGAAGGCGATCGACAGCGCGCTGTAGCGCACCGGGGTGTAGAACAGCGCCGGCAGCGTGGACGGCATCGAGCTGGTGAAGCACACCAGCGCCAGCCCCAGCAGCATCAGGCCCAGGAAGATCAGTCCGTCATTGCCGCTGCCCACCAGCAGCAGGCAGGGCACCGCCAACACCAGCAGCGCGATGCAGGCGCCAATGATCATCGGCCGGCGGCCCAGCCTGTCGCTGAACAATCCGCCGACGATGTTCAGCGGCATCATCACCAGCATCACGATGATGATCAGCAGCAGGCCCTTGCTCTCGGCATAGCCCATGGTGACGCTGAGGTAGCTGGGCATGTAGGTCAGCAGCATGTAGTCGGTGACGTTGAACACCAGTACCAGGCCCATGCACACCAGCAGCTGGCGACCGTGCACCTGGAACAGCGCGCCCAGCCCCGGGCGGTCATGCTCGCGCTTCTCGGCTTCTTCGGCGAAGGCGCGGAACGCCGGTGTTTCCTCCAGCTTCATGCGCATGTACAGGCCGAGCAGGCCCAGCGGGCCGGCCACCAGGAACGGAATGCGCCAGCCCCAGTCCAGCATCTGTTCGCTGCTCAACACCATGTGCAGCGCGGTCACGGTACCGGCGCCGGCGATATAGCCGCCCAGCGTGCCGAACTCCAGCCAGCTGCCCATCAGGCCGCGGTTGCGGTCGGTGGAGTATTCGGCGATGAAGGTCGCCGCGCCGCCATATTCACCGCCGGTGGAAAAGCCCTGCACCACGCGTGCGAGCAGCAACAGCACCGGTGCCCAGATACCGATGCGCTCATACGAGGGAATCAGGCCGATGGCAAACGTGCCCAGCGCCATCAGGATCATGGTGAACGCCAGCACTTTCTGGCGGCCGTAGCGATCACCCAGCGGGCCGAACACCAGACCGCCCAGCGGCCGTACCAGGAACGCTACGGTGAAGGTGGCGAACGCGGCGATCACCTGCGCGGTGGGGTTGCTGGACGGGAAAAACACCTGGCCGATGGTGACGGCCAGATAGCCGTAGACACCAAAGTCGAACCACTCCATGGCATTGCCAAGTGCGGCCGCGCCGACGGCGCGCTTGAGCATGGGCTTGTCGACGACGGTGATCTCATCGACCTTCAGGTGGCGGCGGCGTTTGAACCAGCCGAAATGGGCGTGTGCCTCGGGGGTGTCCTGCATGGGGCTCCCTTGTAAGTGGAAGAGGTGAATAGACGGTGGGCTAGGTCCCGGAAATCGGAAACGGCGATGCAGGCGCAGGTGGCGCAGGGGCATCGGTGAGTGGCGTGGGGGCCGGGGAATGTGTGCAGGCACGACCCCACGCGCACGGCAACGCACCGCCGCAACGGCGGAAACGCAGCAACAGGATCACTGCGGTCGCGCAGTCAGCGGCCGGAGGTCACAGCAGCGTAGGGAGGGCAGGCCAGAGCGCCTGCGGGCGTCATCCGCCAGGATCCAGCGCGAGGCGGTGGAAGGGCAGGGCGGGAGCCATCGTGGCAAGCGAAGCGCCGGTCGGCAGTGCTTCCCACGTAACAGGTGCGCCCGTCACGTAGTGGGTCGTGTCGATCATCCGTTCATCATAACGGCATCGGCGTGAGCATGCAGAGAAGCGGGCTGATCTGCACGCTGTGTTCCATCACGCCTGTTCATCCGCGCAGCGTGCAATGACATGCGTTGAACGAACTCTGGCCGCAGCGCTCACGCAACGCTGTCTACGGTAGCGCTGAACGCAATCGAGAAGGAGCACCGCATGACCCGTCGCATTCCCGAAGGCACGCTGATCATCGTCGCCGATGGTGGTTCGGCCCGCGTGTTCACCAACGTCGGCAACGAACATCAACTGGCGTTGAAGCAGGAAGGCGAACTGCGCCTGCAGGACATCAGCGAGCAGGGTGTATCCGGGCAGGGGCCGGCCGGCGCGGTGCCGAAGGATATGTCCATCTCGCAGCTCAATGAAGCGACGTTCGCCAAGCAGGTAGCCGAGCAGCTCAACGAGGATGCCTTGCACAATCGCTACGCACATCTGGTACTGGTGGCCGATCCGACCACGTTGGGCCGCATCCGCCCGCTGCTGCACAAGGAAGTCCAGGCGCGCCTGCTGGGCGATATCGCCAAGGACCTGACCAACGCACCGTTGGCGGATATCCAGAAGGCGTTGGCGGCGTAACCGGCATGCCGTTCATGCGTGACTACCCGGCGGCGGAGCCTGCGGGCGCCGACGTGGAAGCTCAGACCGGCTGGCAACTGCTCGAGTTCGGTGCACCTTGGTGTGGCCATTGCCAGGCCGCGCAGCCAGCACTCCAGGCATTTGTGGACGCCCACGATCTGGTGCACTGGAAGATCGAGGATGGCAAGGGAAAGCCACTGGGGCGTGCATTCAAGGTAAAACTGTGGCCCACCGTGGTGCTGCTGCATGACGGCCAGGAAGTGGCGCGGGTGGTGAGGCCAGTCGACAACGCCGACCTCGCCACGTTGCAGGGCGCATTGCCAGGTTGAGAGCAGCAATCATTGCGTGTGGTCCGCACGGCCGAGCGGGCTCGGCTGCATCGCGGGCTAGTGATAGGTCACCCTTTCCGCTTCCGCGCGCAACTTCTGCAGCAACGACCGACCATGCTGGCTCAGCATGACCATCGCGTTGGCGATCTCTTTGGCGTTGTACCCCATGGGCGCGGGTGGCTTCGGCTCGGGGCCGTACTGCTCGCCGATGAGGATGGCCATGCCTTCGGCACTGTTGAGGGCATGTTCGATACGCTGGAACAGCGATTCCATGGCCGGGCTGAGCGGACGCGTGTGTTTCATGCGGAAACTCCTTGGGTGCGAGGGCCACCGCAAGGGTGGCGGGCGATGCGAGGTTGGAACCCGGAGAAACTGAAGAAGAACTCCGATGACCAGACGGCCACACGCAGCGCCCGCCGTAGTCACGACAGGCAGATCTTCAGTTTCGTCCGGGGGTTCCAATCCCGGCAGCGGGATGTCCGCTGCGGCGCCATCCTGTACACATCACATCGTGGAACGCTCATTGATGCTTTCTGCCAAACCGGCAGAATCGAAAGGTCACGTCACTCACCGCTGCAGATCCCGGCAAACAAGTCTCGGACGCGACAATCCCTGTCGCGCCCTTCACGCCGTGGCCGCGAACCCCAGTCCGGCAGCCACACCTCCCGCCTTGATATCAACCCGCAATCGAATCGACCGCGGGCTGAAGGCGACCTATTACCAGCTGCAACTGACACCCACCTGTGCACTGGT
>NZ_KV791348.1:0-7887 GCF_001807895.1 Stenotrophomonas sp. HMSC10F07 | reverse complement strand
GGGTTCGCGGCGCACGCCGCGAACCCGCAACAGGATCGTCCGGTCAGAACTCAGGCGCCGGCCATCCACTTCAGGATCAGGCCGGTGACATAAGCCAACCCGGTACCGGTGGCATAGCCCACCGTACCCAGCAGCACCCCCACCGGCGCCAGCGTCGGATGGAAGGCCGCGGCTACCACGGGTGCCGAGGCGGCCGCCCCGATGTTGCCCTGCGAACCTATCGCGAAGAAGAACAGCGGCGCGCGCAGCAGCTTGGCCACCACCCACAGCACCAGCACATGCGTGGCCATCCAGATCGCGCCGAGCAGGAACAGCCACGGCCGATCCAGCAGCGACAGCAGGTTCATCTGCATGCCGATGCAGGCGATCAGAAAGTACAGGAACACCGTGCCCAACCGCGAAGCGCCTGCGGCTTCCAGCCGGCGCGCACGGGTGAAGCTCAGGCCCAGGCCCATCGCCGTGGACAGCAGGATCACCCACACGAACTGGCTGTCCAGGCTGAACTGGCTGGCCCAGCTGACGTTGGCCTTGAACCAGCCCGACAGCGGTGCGGCGATGGCGTGGGCCAGGCCGACGCCACCCAGTGCCACGCCGACGATCACCATCAGGTCGGTCATGCTGGGAATGCGCGCGTTCTGTGCCTCGTAGGCGCTGATGCGTGCCTTCATCTCGTCGATGGCGCGCGTATCGGCCCCGTTGCGGGTGTCGATCTGCTGCGCGCGGTTGGCCAGGAACAGCAGGATCGCCATCCACAGGCTGGCGCAGGCCACGTCGACCACGGCGAACTGGCCGAAGGTGGTGGCGTCGGTGCCGAACACCTCACGCATGGCGACCATGTTGGCGCCGCCACCGATCCAGCTGCCGGCCAGTGCGGCCATGCCGGCCCAGGTATCACCGGCCACCGTTTCCGGATGGATCAGCTTCATCAGCTGGAAGGAGACGATGGCGCCAAGCATGATGCCAGCGGTACCGGCACAGAACACAAGCAACAGCTTCGGCCCCAGCTTGATGACGCCCTTGAGGTCGATCGACAGCGTCAGCAGGACCAGCGCGGCCGGCAGTAGCACGTCACGCGCGACCGGGTTGTACAGCGAGGTGTTGTGGCCATCGATGACACCGGCGGTGTTGTAGATGGCGGGGATGAAATAGCACAGCAGCAGTGCCGGCACCCAGGCGAAGATCTTCTTCAACAGCGGGGTCGGACCACTGGCGGCCCAGAAGATCAGGGCCAGGGTGGCGGCAATCAGGCCCAGTCCAACGATATCGTTGCTGATCAGGGCAGTAGCGGGTTCGGTCGGCATGGGATCCTCTGTCGATCGAAAGAGCGGGAAAAAAAAGCGCCGCATGAAGCGGCGCAGGTCGAGATTAACACTGTCTTCACGCCGGGTCATGCCGCAGCGCGAAGCAAGTCGGCCGTCCGATCAGGCGGGGCGCGAAGCGCCGAAGTCCAGGGTGACACGCGTCCCGCGCGGTTGGCAGGGCTGCAACTGCAGCGTCCAGCCCAGGTGCTCGCACAGCCGCGCGATCAGGTCCAGGCCGATGCCACTGCCTCGATCGGCACGCTCACCGCGGGCCATGCGCGCGTGGATCGCCGCGATCTCCTCCGGGCTCATCCCATGCCCGGGGTCCTGCAGCGTCAGTACCGCCGACGAACTCAGCTGCAGCTCGATATGGCCGCGGCCGCTGTTTTCGATGGCATTGCGCAGCAGGTTGCCGATCGCCGCCTGCACCACCGCCAGCGGCGCGACGATATCCACCGGCGCGGCCTGGATACCGATGCTCAGGTCCTTGTCGCCGAGCAGGTGTCGATGGTCGTCGACGATCTCCGGCAGCAGCTGGTCCAGTGCGATGCGCTCGGCACGCGCGGCCAGGCGCGCAGGATCACGCGCCAGCACCAGCAGCAGCTCGATCAGCTGCTCCACGCTCTGTGCCGTGCGCAGGACCCGCTGCATCTGCTGGCGGGCACGTTCGGGCAGGCCCGGTTGCTCCAGCGCCAGCTCGGCTGCACCGGTCATCACTGCGATCGGCGTGCGCAGTTCGTGGCTGGCGGTACTGATGAAGACCCGCTCACGCTCGACGAACTGCTCGTTGCGGTCCAGGTAGTCGTTCAGCGCATCGGCGATGGTGTGCAGCTCGGAACTGCCGCGCGGGTCGACCTCGATGCGCTGGCCCTGAACGCCCGGCCGCAATGCGCCGATGTGCTGGGCCAGCAGGCTCAACGGGCGCACCATGCGTTCCATACCGAAGGACGCCATCAGCACGGTGACGAAGATCATGATCACCCCGGCCAGCATCACCCAGCGCGTGGCGAACTGCTCCAGGTCATGGAAGTCGGAGATGTCCAGCGCCAGCGCGACACGTCCCATCGACCGGGTCTCGCGCACCATCACCGCCGTCTCCCGGCCTTTGATCATCACGCCGTCGTGAAGACCCGGATGCAGCGTACGCAGGCTGTCAGGCAGGTTGACTGCATCGAAGCGGTACAGGCTGAGCGTGTCCGAATCCTGCCAGCGATAGTGCGGTTCATGCTCGACGTGCTCGACGATGCTGTCCAGCTCGGAATTGAGCAGCGCGCGCCAGGCGGCATGTTCGGCGTGTTCGTGCACGTAGTTGCCGACGCTGAACACGGCGATCGACAGCAGGGCCAGGTAGCCCAGCAACCACCACACCACGCGCCGGTACAGCGGGCCCGGCCTACGCGCCTTCATCATCATCCTTGCCTGCACCGGCGGCCGCGGTCACCGCAAGGCGATAACCAACCCGCGGCAGGGTGTGGATCAGCTTGTCGGCAAACGGACCGTCGACGCTGCGGCGCAGCTCGTAGACATGCGAGCGCAGCAGGTCACCATCCGGTGGCTCATCGCCCCACAGGGCGAACTCCAGCTGTTGGCGGGTGACCGCACCGGGGCTGGCACGCATCAGCACCTCCAGCAGCTTGCGGCAGGCCGGGTACAGGTGGAGTACCTGCCCCCCCCGCTGGGCTTCGAGGGTCGCCAGGTCCAGCACCAGGTCGCCCACCTGCAGGCGCTTGCGCGGGTTCCGGCCCTGCGCACGCAGCAGCAGCGCCTCCAACCGAACTTCCAGCTCGGGCAGGGCGAACGGCTTGGTCAGGTAGTCGTCGGCACCTGCGCGGAATCCGGTGATCTTGTCCGGCAGCTCGTCGCGCGCGGTCAGCATGATCACCGGCACCTCCGAAGCGTGCTCGGCGCGCAGGCGACGCAGCACCTCCGGCCCCTCCATGCGTGGCAGCATCCAGTCCAGGATCACCGCGTCGTAGGGGTGGCTGCCGGCCAGGTGCAGGCCGGTGATGCCGTCCGGGGCCACGTCGAGCACATGCCCACGCGACTCGAAGTAGTCGAACAGGTTGGCCACCAGCTGGCGGTTGTCCTCGATCACCAACAGACGCATGCACGAAACATCCACGGAAGTTCGTACCATGGTAGCGCTGCACATGTCGGAATGCGGTCGCCCCGGCCTCCTCTGACGCTTTTCCAACCCCCGCCACCTCAGAATGGCCGTTTTGCTCCCGGAGCCTGCCGTGCCCGTAGCCCTGCCCCGCCGTTGGCGCCTGCCCCTGTTGTGGCTGTTGATCGTTGCTGCGCTGGCAGCGGGGATCGGCCTTCGGCAGCCGCAGCCACCGGACGAGCCGCGCTTCGTGCTGGCGGCCCGCACCATGGTCGAAAGCGGGCAATGGCTGCTGCCGCACCGGGGCGTGGAGCTGTATGCGGAGAAGCCGCCGGTCTTCATGTGGCTGCAGGCGGCGGCTTACGAGATCGTCGGCAGCTGGCAGTGGTCGTTCCTGCTGCCGTCGCTGCTGGGCGCCCTGCTCAGCCTGTGGTTGGTGTCGGATCTGGCACGCCGACTGTGGTCACCGCGGCATTCCCTGTACGCCCTGGCGGCGCTGTTCTGCACCCTGCAGTTTGGCCTGATGGCCAAGCGCGCGCAGATCGACATGGTGCTGGTCGGCATGACCACGGTGGCCCTGTGGGGCTTGATGCGCCACCTGTGCGAACGCCGCAACCTGGCTGCCTTGTGGCTGGCGGGGTTCGCCGCTGGCCTCGGCACGGTGACCAAAGGCGTGGGTTTCCTGCCGCTGCTGATGGTCCTGCCGTGGTTCGGCTGGTGGCTGTACCAGCGTCGCCGCGGTCGCAGCGTGGACGGTCCCCACCCGGCAACGCTGCTGTGGCTGATCCCGGCCTTCCTGCTGGGCGTGTCGGTGTGGCTTGCCCCGCTGGGCTGGGCGCTGCTGCACACGCCCAGCGCCGAACTGCAGGCCTACGCGCATGAACTGTTGTTCAAGCAGACCGGTACCCGCTATGCCAACGCCTGGCACCATCGCCAACCGGCCTGGTACTACCTGCAGGTGATCCTGACCCTATGGCTGCCGGGCAGCCTGCTGCTGCCGCTGCTGTTCAAGCCGTGGTGGCGCCGCATCCGCCGGGGCGACCGCCGGCAGTGGCTGCTGCTGGGCTGGGCGCTGCTGGTGCTGGTGTTCTTCAGCGCCAGCCCGGGCAAGCGCGAGGTCTATGTGCTGCCGATGCTGCCTGCGATGGCACTGGCGGTTGCGCCGTTGTTGCCCGGCTTGCTGCGCCGGCTGTGCGTGCGCCGCTATCTGTTCGGCTACAGCGTGGTGCTGATGCTGGCCACCGGCGTGCTCGGCGTGATGCTGCTGACCGAGCACCCGTGGGCCTTGGCGCAACTGGAGCGCCGGGCCATGCCCGATGCGCTGCTGCCGGTGCTGGGTGATGGCCTGCTGACCTTCGCCATCGCGCTGGCCACGCTGGTCGTCTGGTTGCGGGTGCGCCGCGCCACGACACTGGTGCTGTTGACCCACGGCATGCTGTGGATGCTCTACGGCCTGGTGCTGATTCCGGCACTGGATCCCTACGCATCGGCATCGGCGCTGATGCGCCGCGTCGGCGCACGGATCGGTCCGGACGCCGAACTGGCGCTGGTCGCCTGGCGCGAGCAGAACCTGCTGCAGGCTGACCGCCCGGTACGCGAGTTCGGCTTCAAGCGCCCCTGGGCCGAGCAATGGCACGACGCCGGCCCGTGGGTGGCCGAGGCGCCGGACAAGCGCTGGCTGCTGGTGCTGGACGACGCGATGAGTCCCTGCGTGGATCCGGCCAAGGTGATCGATATCGGTGTTGCCAACAGGAATCGTTGGCAACTGCTTCCCGGTACTGCATGGAACCCGGAATGCCATGCCGAGCGGACAGGATCGACCGCCGAAGAAGACTGAACGTTGACACGTGCCGGGCAAGCATTAACCCGGCACGAACGAGCGTCCGACCCTTCTCCGACATCGAGGTGACGAGCATGACCGCGGATTCCCGAACCGCCCCTTCCCCGCATGCCCGTCCGTCCCCTTGATGCGATAGCACCGCTTGCGACATCGCCACTGGCGTCAAAATTTGCCGTAACGCACATCTGGCTGCCTGTCGCAATCGGTTTTCCCGTGTTTGCGCTGCTGATGGGATTCGGCGGCGATCAGTGGGTGGCCGACCACCTGTTCCGTCTTGAGGGCGGCCATTGGGCATTGCAGGACGCCTGGATCACCCGCAGCGTCGTGCACAAGGCCGGTAAATGGCTGAGCACTGCGGCGGCGCTGGTCGTGCTCCTGCTGTGCTTCCATCACTGGCGTAGGGGGCGCGATCGCACCCTGCAATGGGCGCTGCTTTATGTCGTAATTGCCATTGCACTGGGCACCGGCGTGATCTCCCTGCTGAAGTCGCTGGTGCCGATGGAATGCCCGTGGGATCTGCTCCGCTACGGTGGCCACCAGCCTTTCATCGGGCTTTTCACGGCGCGCCCCGCAGGCATGGCCGCGCAGGCCTGCTTCCCGGCGGGCCACGCCAGCGCGGGTTATGCATGGTTGTCCCTTTACTTTTTTGCCCTGCTGTGGCGCCCTTCATGGCGCTGGGCCGGGTTGTGGATCGGTCTTGGCACCGGTCTGGTGTTCGGCATCAGCCAGCAGCTGCGCGGCGCGCACTTCCTCTCGCATGACGTCGCCACCGCATTGATCTGCTGGCTGCTTTCGCTCGGCCTGTATCTGATCGTCAAACGCGTCCTGACACGCCGTCAGCGAGACCGTCCCAACCGCCAGGAGGCAAACGCATGAGTGCATCGGTCCAACGGCCCGCCCGCCTCCCCGCCCTTGCGGGTCTGCGCCACTGGCGGCCGCAGCTGTCCACCGAAGCGCTGATCGCGCTGACCAGCCTGTTCTTCGCGGTAGCCGGGAATGGCCTGTTCTGGCACAGCGCGATGGCCAGCCATCCAGGCAGCCTGCGCTACGCGCTTTCGCTGCTGCTGTTGCTGCTGGGTGCTCACGGCGTGCTGCTGGGCATCCTGGTCTGGCGCTGGAACGCCAAGGTGGTGATCAGCCTGTTGCTGCTGGTGACCGCATTCGCCGCGCACTACATGAGCCGCTACCACATCTACCTGGATGCGGACATGCTGCGCAACGTGCTGGCGACCGACCCCAAGGAAAGCCGCGAGCTGATGACCGTGTCGCTGCTGTGGCCGGTACTGTTGCTGGCGGTGTTGCCGATGGCGGTGTTGTGGCGCGTGCAGCTGCGTCGCCGCAGCTGGGGCCGCAGCCTGCTGTGGCGACTGGGCTTCCTGGCGGTGGCCGCGGTGACCGCCGTCGGCGGCGCGTTGATCTCGTTCCAGGATGTTTCGGCACTGATGCGCAACCAGCGCGAAGTGCGTTACCTCGCCACCCCGGCCAACGTGCTGCTGGGCATGCCGCGTGCGCTGCGTGGCGACAACCCGGTGCAGCGCGCACCGAAGCTGCCGATCGGCACCGACGCCAAGGCCACGCCACGCGCCCCGGCCAGCAAGCCGCGCCTGCTGGTGATCGTCATGGGCGAGACCGTCCGTGCGCAGAACTGGGGCCTCAACGGTGGCCGCAACACCACTCCGGAACTGGCCCAGGCCAGCGTGATCAATTTCCCGGACATGCACTCATGCGGCACCAGCACGGAGGTCTCGCTGCCGTGCCTGTTCTCGCCGTGGGGCCGCCACGACTACGACGAGAAGAAGATCCGTGCGCACCAGTCGCTGCTGCACGTACTGAATCGCGCCGGCATCGCGCCGCTGTGGCGTGACAACCAGTCCGGCTGCAAGGGCGTGTGCGAGGGCCTGGACTTCCAGTCATTGTCCGACGCCACTACACCCGGCCTGTGTGCGGATGGTCGCTGCATGGACGAGATCCTGCTGCAGGACCTGGCCACCCAGGTGCGGGCCAAGCCCGGCGACCGGGTGGTGGTGCTGCACCAGCTGGGCAACCACGGCCCGGCCTACTTCGAGCGCTACCCGCCCGCCTTTGCCCGCTTCAAGCCAACCTGCGACACCCGTGACATCGGCCGTTGCTCGCGCGACGAGATCACCAACAGCTATGACAACGCGGTGTTGTACACCGATCATTTTCTGAGCAAGACCATTGGTACCCTGCAGGGCATGCAGGATTACGACACGGCGATGATCTACCTGTCCGACCATGGTGAATCGCTGGGCGAGAAGGGCCTGTTCCTGCATGGCGTGCCGTATGCGATCGCACCGGCCGAGCAGACCCGCGTACCGATGACGATGTGGTTCTCGCCGGGCTTCGCCAGCAGCCGTGGGTTGGATCTGCAGTGCGTGCGCAAGCGTTCGGCGGCGTATACCGACCACGACAACCTGTTCCCGTCGGTGCTGGGCCTGATGCAGGTGAAGACGGCGCTGTACGAGCGCGACCGCGACGTGTTCGCCAACTGCGAAGGTTGAGGGTTGTTCGGCAGGGCTTGCAGCCCTGCACCTGCAGGGGCAACGGCAACGGCCGAAGCAACAGCAGAAGCGGGTTTCCTGAGGGGTGGCGGGGTGGGTCCGGTTGCGGGGGACGCTGCA
>NZ_KV791347.1:0-79782 GCF_001807895.1 Stenotrophomonas sp. HMSC10F07 | reverse complement strand
CCATGCCGCTCACACCCCTGCCACCGGACCCACCCCGCCGTCGACAGTTTCCTGCGAGCTGTTGGAACAGCAAGGGGTCGGATCCGCTTTCTGAAGGAAAACGGCTCTGACCCCGGAACGCGGCCCGGAAATGAAAACGCCCACCGGGTGGTGGGCGTTTCGTGGCGTGTCGGCGTGCGGCCAACCGGCAGTTACATCACCTTCGACTGCTCCAGCTCCACCTGCAGGGTGCTCGCCAGCTCATCGCGCGACACTTCGAACTGCTGTTCGCGCAGCAGGTCCTTCACCGCCACCACGCCGCGCGCCAGCTCGTCTTCACCGGCCAGCACCACGAAGCGGATGCCCGCCTTGGCCGCGTACTGGAACTGCTTGCCGATCTTCTTCGGCTCCATCTGCACTTCGGTATTGATGCCACCCGCGCGCAGGCGGCGCGCGATGTCCAGCGACTGCGGCATGCCCTGCTCGTCCATCAGCGCCACCAGCGCCTGCACGCTGCTGGCCTCGATGCCATCGATCAGGCCGGCCTCGCGCAGCTGCCAGAACAGGCGCGACAGGCCGATGGAGATGCCCACGCCCGGCAACTTGGACTTGCTGTAGTGGCTGGCCAGGTCCTCGTAGCGGCCGCCCGAGCAGATCGAGCCGATCTGCGGGTGGTCGGTCAGCGTGGTCTCGTAGACGGTGCCGGTGTAGTAGTCCAGGCCGCGCGCAATGGAGAAGTTCAGGCAGTACGCGGTTTCCGGCACGCCCAGCGCCTGCACCAGCTGCAGCACTTCGCGCAGTTCGGCAACACCGGTACGCAGGATCTCCGAAGAACCGGCGTCGGCTTCAAGCGTGGCCAGCTGCGCCAGCGCATCGGCATGACCCTGCGAACGCACGGCCACGAATGCCAGGATCTTCTCGACCTGCTCGCCCGGGATGTTGAAGCCCTCGCCCACCAGCGTCTCGCGCACGTAATCGGCGCCGCGCTTGTCCAGCTTGTCCACTTCGCGCAGCACCGCCAGCTGGCGCTCGCCTTCGGCCACGCCCAGGCTCTCGAAGAAGCCGCGCATGAGCTTGCGGTTGTTCAGCTGGATGCTGAAGTCACCGATGCGCAGTTCCGAGAACACGGCGTGGATGACCGCCAGCACTTCGGCGTCGTAGCGTACGCTCAGGCTGTCCTTGCCGATCACGTCGATGTCGCACTGGTAGAACTCGCGGAAACGGCCGCGCTGGGCACGCTCGCCACGGTACACGCGCTGCATCTGGTAACGGCGGAACGGGAAAGTGAGTTCGTGTTCGTGCTCGGCCACGTAACGCGCCAGCGGCACGGTCAGGTCGAAGCGCAGCGCCATTTCCGGCAGCGAACGGTCACCCGACTCGGCGGCATTGGCCAGCGCACCGGTGGACTGCACGAAGTACACCTGGCGCTCGGTCTCGCCGCCGGACTTGGTCAGCAGCACGTCGGACAGCTCGAACACCGGCGTCTCCACCGGCAGGAACCCGAAGCGCTCGTAGTTGCGGCGGATGACGTCCAGCATGCGCTGGAACGCAATCTGCTCGCGCGGCAGCAGCTCAAGGGTGCCGGGCGGGGTACGGGGCTTGATCACGGGCGGAACTCCTGCTGGAACGGGACGTGGGAGGGGGCGACATTCTAGCGCCCCCGCCTCGGGCAGGGTCGAACGGCCGCTTGAAGTATCATAAGGCCCTCCCCCGCCCGCGATACGCCCCCGCAACATGTCACGGCCTTCCGGCGCTCCGCCCGCCACCAACGATCCCGCCTCGCCGTCCTGCACCACGCTGGACTGCCTGCACTGCTCGGTTCGCCACCTTGCGGTGTGCTCGGCGCTGTCGCCCGATGAAGTGCAGGCGCTGGAACAGGTCACCGTTTCGCAGCAGGTCAGCATGGGCAGCACGCTGGCCCGCACGGGTGAAGAACGCGACCATGTCTATACATTGACTGCCGGCGCACTGCGCCTGGTACGCACCCTGGCCGACGGCCGCCGCCAGATCAACGGCTTCGTGCTGCCCGGCGACTACCTGGGCCTGAGCGGCAGCGACCATCACCGCTACGACATCGAAGCCATCGCCGACAGCCGTGTCTGCCGCGTCGCGCTGCCACAGATGAAGGCGCTCCGCAGCCGCTTCCCGCACCTGGAGCGCAAGCTGCTGCAGCGTGCCTGCCAGGAACTGGATGCCGCGCAGGACGCTGCACTGGCGCTGGCACGCCTGCAGCCGGCCGAGAAGCTGGCCGATTTCCTGCTGCGCCTGGCCGCGCGCGAGGCCAAGCTGGGCGGCGACGGCCTGCGCGTGTCGCTGCCGATGGGCCGAGGCGACATCGCCGACCATCTGGGCCTGACCATGGAAACGGTCAGCCGCACCTTCACCAAGCTGCGCCAGCAAGGGCTGATTGCCCTGCCCCACCTGAACGTAGTGGAGATCCTCGACGAGGACGGGCTGCGCACACTGGCCGGTGAAGGGTTGATCTGACCGCACTGCGGTTGATGGGATTGCCGGCCAGCGGCCGGCAACCACATCCATCTCCGATCAACGCAACAACACCTCGCGCAACGCCGAGTAATCGGCGGCCAACGGTTCGGCGTGCGCCGCCCGTTGCAACAACGCATCCAATGCCGGCGGCACGGCCAAAGGTTCGCCGATCAACGGCTCGACAACGGCCTCGAACTTGGCCGGATGTGCGGTGGCCACCACCGCCCAGTCGCCCTTGGCACCCCGTGCGCGCAGGTCCTGCAACACCTTCACCGCCGTAGCCGTATGCGGGCAGAACAGCTCGCCACTGCTGGCATGGGCCGCCGCAATCGTCGCGCGGATGGTCACATCATCCACCGCGAACGCACGCAGTGCAGCGCGCAGCTCCGCATCATCTCCGCGGTAAAGCCAGCGCAGGCGTTCGAAGTTGCTTGGCGCACCCACGTCCATTGCGTTGGCCACGGTGGCCACACTGGCCTGCGGCTGGTAGTCGCCGCCACTGAAGTACGCGGGCAGCACGGCATTGGCATTGGTGGCCAGCACGATCTGCCCGATCGGCACTCCCAGTGCGCGCGCCAGCACCGCGGCCATCGCGTTGCCAAGGTTGCCGGTCGGCACCACCAGGTTGAGCCGGCGACGATGCAACGCGTAGTGGCTCAGTGCCGTATGTGCGTAGTAACTCATCTGCGGCAGCAGGCGACCGAGGCTGATGCTGTTGGCCGAGCTCAGCGGCACCTGTGCCTGCAGTTCGCGGTCGGCCAGCGCCTGCTTGACCATGGCCTGGCAGTCATCGAAGGCACCGGCCACGCGCAGCGCCAGGATGTTGTCACCAAAGCAGCCGAGCTGGTGCGCCTGGCGCGGTGACACGCGACCATCCGGATACAGCACCACCACGCGTACGCCTGGCTGGCGGTGGAAGGCCGCGGCAACGGCCGCGCCGGTATCGCCGGAGGTGGCGACGACGATGGTCAGGTCACGGTCCTTGCCGGCCTGCAGCTGCGACAGCGTACCGGCCAGGAAACGCGCACCAATGTCCTTGAACGCCGCCGTCGGCCCATGGAACAGTTCCAGCACGTGGTCACCGTCGCCGAGCGCACGCAGCGGCACCGGGAAGTCGAACGCCTCGCGGCAGATCGACGGTAATCCGGCCTCCAGCGCATCTCCGGCGAAGAACGGTGCCAGCAGGTCTGCAGCGGTATCGGCCAGGGTCGCACCGGCTTCCAGCTCACGTGGCGCCGGCAGTACCTGGGGCACGTACAGGCCACCATCGGGCGCCAAGCCTGCAGCGATGGCCGCACTGAGGCCAACGGCCGGGGACCGGCCGCGGGTCGAAACGAATTGCATGGGTTCAGTATCCAAAGAGGGAGAAGGATTCAGCACAGCCGGGCTCCGGGCGCATCCAGCGGCGATACCCAGGCATCGCTGTCGAAGCCGGCAGCAGCGAATGCCGCCTGCACCGGCGCCGCGGCAGCGTGGGCCTGGTCGGCATCTTCGAACCAGGCGAACACGCTGGGGCCGGCACCGGAGATGCCTGCGCCCATTGCACGGGCTGACAACGCCGCATCACGAGCCGCCTCGAAGCCGCCGATCAGTCCCGCCCGTCGCGGCTCCACCAGCACGTCGCGCAGGCCAGCGCGGACCAGCGCCGCGTCGCTGCGATGGCAGCCGCTGAGCACCAGCGCAAGATTCGCACTCTGCGCCACGAATTCACCCAGCGCATAGCTGCCTTGCAGCGCCTGGCGTGCCAGACGGGTTTCCAGCACCGCGTGCGGGTGCACCAGCAGGCTGTGCCAACTGGCTGGCACAGGGATCGGCAGCAGGCGGTCGGCCGTGCACAACGCCAGCCCGCCGAGCAGCAGCGGCCCCACGTTGTCACCATGGCGGCCCCCACTGGCCACGGCCTCGCCATCCAGCGCAAACGGGTACAGCGCCTCGCGCGCGAGTGGCGCGTCCAGCAATGCGTTGGCAGCAACCAGCGCAGCGACGCACGACGCTGCCGAGCCGCCCATGCCGGAGCCGAATGGAATGCCCTTGTCGATCTCCACCGCGAAGCCGAAGTCCAGGCCCAGCCCTGCGCGCAGCGACATCAACGCGGCACCTGCGGTGTTTCCGGCCGCCTCCAGCGGCAGTTCGACCGCACTGCCACGGATCGCCTCGATGCGCACCACCGGCTCATCGATACACCGCACGCTCACCGTATCGCCAACGCCTGCGATGGCATGCCCCAGAATATCGAAGCCCACCGCCACATTGGCCACCGTGGCGGGCGCAAATGCACGTGCGATCACAGGCGTGCCCCCTCGCCAGCGGCTACCCGCAGCAGGTCGGCGAACACGCCCGCCGCCGTCACTTCCGGTCCAGCGCCCGGCCCCTGCACCACCAGCGGGTTGTCGCAGTAGCGGCGGGTACGGAACTGCACCACGTTGTCGGTCAGCCGCAGGTTGGCGAAGGCATGGTCGGCCGGCAGTTCCTGCAGGCCCACCGAGGCGCCGTCGGTGCCCAGCCGTGCCACGTAGCGCAGCACCGCGCCACGCGCCCGCGCATCCTGCAGGCGCTGCAGCAGGCTGGCGTCGGACTCGCCCAGCCGCGCCATGAAGTCATCCACGCTGCCGTCGCGCAGCAGTGCCGGCACCAGGCTTTCCACCTGTACCTGTTCCAGGCTGAGCGCGTGACCGGCCTCGCGTGCAAGGATCACCAGCTTGCGTGCCACGTCCACACCGGACAGATCATCGCGCGGGTCCGGCTCGGTATAGCCCATCGACCGCGCCTGCGCGACCAGCTGCGAGAACGGCTGGCTGCCGTCGAAGCGGTTGAACAGCCAGGCCAGCGTGCCGGAGAAGATGCCCTCGATGGCCAGCACCTCGTCACCGGTATCGACCAGATCGCGCAGCGTGGTGATCACCGGCAGGCCCGCGCCCACCGTGGCCTCGTAGCGGAAGCGCGCACCACTGGCCGCTGCGGCGGCGCGGATGCGCTGGTAGCGCGGCAGCGGCCCGGCACCCGCCTGTTTGTTCGGGGTGACCACATGGATGCCCGCCGCCAGCCAGCCCTCGTAGCGCTCGGCCACCTCGGCACTGCCACTGCAGTCGATCACCACCGCATGCGGCAGGTGCGCAGCCAGCAGGTGCTCGGTGAAACGATCAAGATCGCTGGATTCACCCGCGTCCCGCAGGGCCTCGCGCCAGTCCGCGTGCAGGCCGTCCACTTCCAGGCGCATGCGCGAACGCGAGGCCAGCGCACGCAGGCGAAGATCCACATTGGCCTTGGCCAGCAGCTGCGGGCGCGCGGCCAGCAACTGGTCCAGCAGTGCGGCGCCAACGTTGCCGGGCCCGATCACACCGACCGCGAAGGTCTGCGGCGACAGCCAGAAGCCTGCATGCGCCGCGCGCAGCGCACGGGTGGCATCGGCGCTATCCACTGCGACCGAGATGTTGCGCTCGGACGAGCCCTGCGCAATCGCCAGGATGTTCACCTGCGCACGCCCCAGTGCCTCGAACAGGCGCGCCGCCACACCTGGCTGCCCGGCCATGCCGTCACCGACCGCGGCCAGTACGCTGACGCCCTCACTGACCTGTACGCGCTGCACCTGTCCCGCTGACAACTCGTGCGCAAATGCGTGCAGCAGTGCATCACGGCCACGGCCGGCTTCGGCAGCACGCACCACGCAGCAGATTGAATGTTCCGAGGAACCCTGCGAGATCATCACCACCGACACCTGCGCCTGGCGCAGCGCGGCAAACACGCGCTCGGCGGTACCCGGCACGCCGATCAGGCCGGTGCCTTCCAGGTTCAGCAGGGCCAGCCCGGGACTCAGGGTCAGGCCCTTCACCGGCCCGCGCGGCGAGCGCTCGGCGCTGATCCGCGTACCCGGATGCGCCGGCTGGAACGTATTGCGGATGAAGATCGGCAGGCCGAGGCGGATCGCCGGCGACATCGTCTGCGGGTGCACCACCTTGGCGCCGAAGTACGCCAGTTCGCAGGCCTCGTCGTAGCTCAGCGCTTCCAGCTGCACCGCCTCGGGCACCAGCCGCGGGTCCGCCGACAGCACGCCATCGACATCGGTCCAGATGTGCAGCTCGTCAGCGTTGAACAGCGCGGCAAAGATCGCACCGGAATAGTCGCTGCCGTTGCGGCCGAGGGTGGTGATGCGGTCATCGCGATCGCGTGCGACGAATCCGGTGGCAACCAGGCGCGACTGCGGATGCTGCAGGCGCCACTTGGCCAGGCGATCGGCACTGGCTTCCCAGTCGACATCCACGCCGAGTTCGCCATGCCCGACCACCAGCACATCGCGCGCGTCGAGCACCGCGCAGTCTTCGCCCAGCGCGCGCAGATGCGTGCCGAGCAGCTGTGCGGAAAACACTTCGCCCAAGCCCTGCACACGGTCCAGCACCTCGCGCGGCAGCTCGCCGATCACCGCCAGCGCGGCCAGCACTTCGGCCAACTGATCGAAGCGGGCGTCGATCCATTCGACCGTCTCGCCCACCTGCTCGCCCAGCAGCGCAACGGCAGCGCCGCGATGGCGTGCGCGCAGGGCATGCCAGGCCTCACGCCAGCCTTGATCGCCCTTGGCCGCCAGCTGGGCCAGTTCGATCAGCGCGTCGGTGACGCCTTTCATCGCCGAGACGACGGTGACCTGCAGCGATTCGGGACGGGCCAGCAGCAGGCCGCCCACATGGCGATAGCGTTCGGCATCGGCCACCGAGGTGCCGCCGAACTTGTGCACGACGGTGAACGGGGCAGCCAGGTCGGCCGGGGCAACGGAATGAGCGGGAGCGTGGGAAGGCATGCAGACCTCGGTAGGAGGCCCCGTCGCATGCAGGTGTCGAGTTTCCCCGCCACCTGAAGGGTGCGGGGCCGTGGTTTTCGGGAGTTACACGAAGACGACGGGCCGCACCAGGGCAGTGGTGACGGTGGTGGTGGTAATGGTGGTGATGGTCGCGACCGGCGCAGTCGAACGGCCCGCAATGGCGGGGGCGATCAGGCTGGCGTGGGCGGCATCAAGGACCATGGCGCACAGAAAACACCGTGCGCCCGGCCGCTGTCAAGTGCTGCGATGCAAAAAACCGATGCAGCGATCATCGGCCAACGTGCCGACATTTGGTTGCAACTGAGACAAAGCCGGCATCAGCACGCTTGACGACTGCATTCAGCCGGCATGTTCGGCGATCGCCCGTGGTGTGCGATGCGCATGCGCGCACAGCATCACGCCAGCCACCAGGAACACGATTGCCAGCGCTTCCAGCAGCGAGGGCCAGCGCTGCTGCCATGCAAAGGCGTACAGCAGCGCGAACAGGGTCTCGAACACGATCATCTGGCCAGTCAGGGTCAGTGGCAGCAGGCGGCTGGCACGGTTCCAGAATGCGTTGCCAAGGATCGAGGCCACCACTGCCACGCCGGCGCTGATCGCCCAGAACCCGCTCCATTGCGCCGCCGTATGGCTGCCGGTGTGCCCGATGAAGGCCATCGGCACCAGCAGCAGGGCCAGGCCGCCGGTGGTGACGCCGGTCAGCAGCGACCAGTCATGGCTGGACAGGTCCGGCCTGCGCGCCAGCCAGCGGCTGTTGCCGATCGAATACAGCGCCCACGAGAACAGCGCACCGAACGCGCACAGCAGCCCGATCAGGCGCTGCCGCCACGGGGTGGCCAGGTGCTCGGACATCAGCGCTTCCCAACCCACCAGGGCGACCCCCAGCACGCACAGCCCCAGTGCCGGCAGCAGCTGTTTCAGTGGTACAGCGCCCTGCTCGCGCACGCCAACGAGGGTGACCACCACCGGAATCAGGCCAACGATCAGCGATGCCGCAGCGCCACCGGCCCACTGCACGGCGGTCGCCAGCAGCAGGAAATACACCAGGTTGCCTGCCAGGCTCAGCCACAGCAGGCCGAACCATTCGGCACGGCCCAGCCGCGGTGCCAGCCGCTTCCATCGCGGCAGCAGCAGGGCGACTGCCATCAGGCCATAGACCAGGTAGCGGCCGGCGGACAGTTGCAACGCATTGAACGACTGAAGCACGGCAGGCGCGAGAAAGACCACGCCCCACAGTGCGCCAGCGGCCACGCCATTGGCGATGCCCACGGCCATCGGGTTGTTGCGCATTCGGATTGTCCGGGCGGATGGAACGGGCCGCGCAGTGTAAGCGCTGGCCGCTGGGCGCTCTTGACCCAGGCTGCTGCCTTGTCACCTCTGTAGAGCCGAGCCCATGCTCGGCTGCGATTCACCGTTGTGCAGATAAGGGCAGCCGAGCGCGGGCTCGGCTCTACAGATCAGCCGGCACCCCTGCGCCACGCAGCGGGGGTCTGGCCACATTCGCGGCGCAGCGCACGGGTCAGTGCGCTCTGTTCGGAATAGCCTGCGGCCAGTGCGATATCGCTGATCGGCGCGGCAGTGGTGCGCAGCTGATGCTTGGCCCAACGCAAGCGGCACGCGCTGAGCCAGGCCTGCGGGCTCAGCCCGAACTCGCGCTGGAACAATGTGTGCAACCGGCTCTCGCTGACACCGACAACTCCGGCCATCCGGGCAACCGGCCAGGCCCGGCCGGGATCGGCCTGCACCGCCGCGCACAGGCCCTGCATGCGCGCGCCACTGCCCGCCGGTGCAAATACCTGCAGCAACTGCGGCAGCAACGCCGGCATCGGCTGCCCTGCCTGCACGGCGGCCAGGCGCTGCCGCAACGCCAGCGGCAGATGCAGCCAGCGCTGGCGGCACAGATGCTCCTGCGTGCCGTCATCCAGCACGCCTGGAGGACAATCAACGATCACGAAACCATTGGGGCCGTCCGCCATCTGGTCATGTGCTTCGCCGGCGGCGACAAATGCCCCCTGCAGCAGGTCCAGCCGGCCGCCGCGCCCTTCCATCTCGAACTGCAGTTCCCCCTGCAGCGGCAGCACCCACTGCGCGTAGTCATGGCGGTCCAGGCCGGTGGCCTGCCCGTAGTGCCGCAGATGGAAGATGGCGCCCATCCGGGCAGTGTGCGCGTGTAACAACGGCCGTGCAAACCGCTGCTATAGTCGATCCGTCATCCAACGCAGGGAGTGCAGGTCATGACCCATCAGCAGCTGTCCCTGGTGCTTGCCACCAGCCTCGGCCTGGCGCTCACCGCCTCGGCCTCCGCGCAGGAACGTACGCCACCGGCCCCGCACTGCATGGACGCGGTCGGCGTCCAGGAAGTGGAGCAGGCTTCATCGCGTTCAATCGCTCTGCGAGCCGCGTCGGGCCAGGCCTATCGGATCGACTTCAGCGAAGAGTGCCCCGGCGTCCGCGGTGCCACCACGCTGAAACTTGAAGCACCCGCTGGCTGGGCCTGCGGTCGCCCCAGCGAGCGTGTGGTGGTCGATGGCCGCAGCTGCGCGATCAGCGCGGTGACCCCCGTGCAGGATCGCGACTACGCCAGCGTGGCCCGCGACAGCGACCGCCTGCGCATGGCCACCCTGCCCGCCCTGACCATCCGCGAGCGCAGGGACATCCGCCGCAGTTTCGGTGGTTCGCCGTCGTACTGCTTTGCCACGCGCAACGTGCGCGCGTGGTCGTCCGACCCGCAGGGCATGCTGGTGGAGACCAATCCGCATCGCAATGGGGGTCACCGCTACTATCGCGTGGAGCTTGGCAGCCACTGCCGCCAGCTCGACCGTGCGCCACAGCTGAGCTTCCACTCCGGCATGCAGAACGGCCTGATCTGTGGCAATCCGGGCGATCGCATCCTCACCGCCGGATTCGAGAATGGTGACCTGCGCAACGACGCGCTGGCGCCGCTGCCGCAGTACACCCGCGGCGGCTGCACGATCCAGGCGGTCTATCCGGCTTCCAGCCAGGCGTCGAACTAACCGTCGACGCCAAGGAACGCGAATGGTGCGCTGGGCACGAAGTGGCCCAGCGCGTCGCCGGAAAAGGTATTGCGCTGGTCCGGACCGAGATCGAGCTTGAGCACCTTGCCGCCGAAATCCACCTTGTTGAGGTCGACCCAGAACGTGTTCGGGGTCAATGCCGATTCGAAGAAGTACAAGCGCCGCTTGTGGTCGGCGACGGTACGCCAGCGCGTGGAGGAGATGTTCGGCTCGCCCGGCGTGGTAATGCCGTAGGGCACCGACGTATTGCGGATCACGCTGAACACGCTGGCCAGCGCCACCACCGGGTCTTCGGACTTGGGAATGGCGTTGATGTAGAACGAGGCGCGCGCGAAACGGTCGGCTGAGCGGTTGGTACCCGGCAGCATCACCGTGCCGCCGATCTGCTGCCAATAGCTGTTGAGTGCCAGCTGCTGCTCGAAGATCGGTGAATTGGTCATCACCTGGTAGCGCCGGTCATGGTGGATCACCTGGCGACCGCCGATGTATTCGACGATGGCACTGTCGCCACTGGCATCTGACAGCGACAGGTGCAGCGTGGCCTGGCGGTCTTCGCCCGGCACCTTGTCGGTGACGATCGAGTACGGCTCGCGCTGCAGCGCCGCGACCGCCTCGTCGACGGTGGCGAAGTTGTCCAGCACATACTGCGCCCATAGTGAGATGGCCAGGCCCGGCTTGTTGCCGCGCTGCTTCGGATACTCCGATTCGACCAGCCACAGCAGGTTGGCCACCAGGCCCTTCTCGTTCATGCCATCGGTGGTCGATACGTCATAACCGGTGGCCACCACCGAGCCGTAGCGCGCCGTCCAGGCCAGCGACTTCGGCCCGGCCTGGCCAGTGCGCGCGATGCCGCGTGGCAGCACGTAGAGGTTGGTCGCCACATCGACCTTCCAGTCCATCGAGCGCGCGGTGATCACATCACCGTTGTCGCCCAGGTAGACCGCGCGCGTGCAGGCCAGCGCGGGTGCCACTGCGGCGGCCAGCGCGACCGCCAGCAGTGCCCTTTCCTTCCACTTCATCCGTGCCATGTCGTTGCGCTCCTTTCCCCGTGATCCGTGGATATGACCCGATTCAGGGTGACACAGCGGTGAAGCCCCGGCGAACCAGGCGATCGTGCAGCCAGAAACCTGCAAGCATGGCCGGCACGAACCAAAGCGCTTCGCGCGATCCCACCGCCAGCCCGGCGATGGCAGGGCCCGGGCAATAGCCTGCCCAACCCCAACCCATTCCGAACAATGCCGCGCCCAGCACCAGGCGTACATCGACACCGCGCGCAGCGGGCAGTTGGAAGCGCGTTGCGCATGACGGCCGCGGGCGCCGCAGCACCCAGCGCTGGCCGACCGCGCTGACCAGCAGTGCCGAGGCCAGCACCCAGGCCAAGGTGGGATCGAAATCGCCGGCGATGTCGAGGAAACCGAGGATGCGGCGCGAATCGGTCATGCCGGCCAGCGCCAGGCCCGCGCCGAACAGCGCCCCTGCCGCGCCGGCGGCGGCCATCACGCGGCTCATGCGAAGCCCCCGCCATGACGGATCAGGAATGTAGTCAGCATTGCGCAGGCCATGAATACCAGCACCGCCAGCAGCGACCGCATTGAGCCGCGGGCCATGCCGCACACTCCATGACCACTGGTGCAGCCGTTGCCCAACCGCGTACCGAATCCGACCAGCAGGCCGGCGCCAACCAGCTGCCACGCCGGCAAGGCGTCACGCAACAGGTCGCGGGGCGCTTGATCTGGCACGGCCTGCCAGCACAGCACGCCCCCTGCAGCGGCAAGCAGGCCGAGCAGGAATGCCCAGCGCCAGCCTCGATCGCCGGGCGTTGCGCGCACGCTGCCAGCGGCGATGCCGCTGATGCCGGCTACCCGGCCCGTGGTTGCCAGCAAGACCACCGCCGCCGCACCGATCAACGCACCCCCCGCGACGGCGGCCCACAGCACGGTCATGACCTGCCTCCAGTTGTCGCGTTCATTCGCTTGCCTTTTGAATTAGCTTTTTCTAAATTAGCGTCTTCTAAAGAAAAAGGTCAACCATGGCCCGAATCGAGCTCGACAGTGCCGCGATGGCCGAGCATGCCGCCCAGGCTGCGGCGCTGCTCAAAAGCCTGGCCCATCCTGCACGGCTGCGCGTGCTGTGCCGGCTGGTCGAAGGCGAGGCGCCAGTACCGGAACTGCAGGCACTGACCGGGCTCAGCGCATCAGCGCTGTCCCAGCATCTGGCGGTGCTGCGCGGACTTGGCATCGTCTCGACCCGGCGCGAAGCGCAGTCGATCCACTACCGGGTAGTGGAAGGGCCGGCGCTGGGCGTATTGCAGGCGTTGCACGCGGCGTACTGCGGAAGTGCCGCGCGCTGAACCTTCCACGCAGGTTCAACCTGCGTGCAGCACCGGTTGCACGACCTGATCGAGCAGATCCACCGGGGTCGGCGCCGACGGGTCACCATGCAACGCGCGGGTGAAACCTGACCAGTCGCTGGAAGACAGTTGCCGCAGCAGCGCCTCCTCCACCGGCAACGCGCGCATCGACCAGTACGGAAACTGGCGCTGGCCAAGGCGGCCACGCGCCAGTTCGATGATGTCGATATGGCTACCGGCCTGCAGGATCCGTTCGTACACCGAATCGATACCATCCGGCGGCCCTTCGATGTACTGCAGGAATCGCCCGCCGTCATGCAGCAGCACACCGGTCACGCCCGCCATCTTGTTGAAACGGGCTGCATCGTCGACCAGCGCCCGCAGCCGTTCAGCGGAAAGATCCGGCAGCGCCTGGCTGACGTAGGCGATGGCACGCAGTGGCATGGCGCTTCCTTGACAAGATGTACACCCACGGTAGCAGCTGCGGACGAGTCCGTCTCAGTGCCCGCAGGTGTTCCCTGAAGAATTCAGGTAGCGGCCGCCGGCAGCCGCTCTGTGCGCCTCGGCAACCGGGCTTCGAACACCACCTGACCGGCTTCATTGCGCGCTGCGATGTGCCCGCCGTGTGCGCGCACGAACTGATCGACGATATACAGGCCCAACCCCAGGCCATTGCTGGGATGGAAGCTGGCCTTGAACGGCTCGAACAGGCGCGGCAGCAGCGCGTCGTCGATCCGTCCCGCGTTGCTCACCCGCAGCAGCACGCTGCGCGGATCACGGCCGTCCACCTCCACCCTCGCCTCACTGCCATGGGTGAGCGCATTGCCGATCAGGTTGGCGGCAACCTGTCCCAGCCGATCCAGATCACCCTGCAGGCGGGTATCGCCCAGCATATCCAGATGCACCCGTGCGTGGCCGTGGGCGCTGCCCGCTTCGGCCACCACCGCACGCGTGACCTCGGCAAGATCACAGGCGCTGGCCTGCAGGCGCAGCCCGCCGCTGCGGATCCGCGAAAAGTCCAGCAGCTGCTCAACCATGCGCGCCATGCGCAGCGTGCTGGCTTCCAGGTGCTTCAGGGTCTGCTGCGCGCCGTCATTGCCCGCAGGAAGCTCCAGCGCCAGCTTGTCGGCACACAGCAGGATCGCCGACAGCGGCGTGCGCAGATCATGGGTGAGCACCGCCGCCATCGTCTCGTTGAGCTTGAGCGAGCGCTCCAGCGCCTCGTTGCGCGCCTTCAGCAGCTGCCGCTGCTGGTACAGCTCGATGAAGACATTGACCTTGCTCAGGATCACCTGCGGCGCCACCGGCTTGTGCAGGAAGTCGACCGCGCCGGTTTCGTAGCCCTTGAACGCGCGCAGCGGGTCGTCCGGCGAAGCGGTCAGGAAGATGATCGGCACATCCCGGCTGCGGTGTGATCCGCGCATCAGCTCGGCCAGGGTGAAGCCATCGATCTCCGGCATGTGCACGTCCAGCAGGGCCAGCGCCACCTCATGCTCGAGCAGCAGTTCCAGCGCCTGCGCGCCCGAGCCCGCCAGCAGCAGGTTCACGCCTTCGCGCTGCAGCAGCGCCTGCATGGCCACCAGGTTCTGCGGCACGTCATCGACGATCAGCAGGTTGACCGGGGTCTGCGACTGCGCAGGGTCCGGTGGCAGCAGGTTCATGCAAACAACTCCTTCAGGCGACGGCACATCAGTTCGAGGGGCAGCACGGCATCGGCGCCGGCGTGCTGCAGGGCGGAGGCCGGCATCATCGATGCCTCGGCCTCCTCGGGACATTGCAGCCAGGCGCGGCCACCGGCGGCGCGCACCGCGGCCACCCCTTCACTACCATCGCTGCTGGCACCGGTCAGCAGCAGGGCCAGCACCTGCGCGCCGAACACGGCCGCAGCCGACTCGAACAATGGATCGATCGCCGGGCGTGAAAACAGCACCGGTGCGTCCACCGACAACGCCAGCGAACCGGCGTCTTCCACCAGCAGGTGATAGTCCGGTGGCGCAAAGGTCACCGTGCCAGGCTGCAGCGGCTGCTTGTCTTCGGCCTCGCGCACCGGCAGCGCACAGTACGGCGCCAGCACATCGGCGATGCGGCTGCTGCGATCGCGCGGAAGGTGCAGCACGGCCAGCACCGGCGCCGGCAGAGCCGCAGGCAGCGCGCCGAGCACCGCCTGCAGCGCCGCGACCCCACCCGCCGAGGCCCCGATCACCAGCACCGCCGGTCGTGTCGGCGGTGCCATCAGGCAACCTTCCGGTACAGGCGATGCTCCCGCGAGCAGGTCTCGAACGCGCCGTGGTGGCGCCCGAACTGCAGCGACTCCTTGCTGCCCAAGCCAAGGAAGCCGCGATGCACCAGCGCTTCACGGAACAGGCCTACCGCGCGGTCCTGCAGATCGCGGTTGAAATAGATCAGCACATTGCGGCACGACACCAGGTGCACCTCGGAGAACACGGTGTCGGTGGCCAGGCTGTGGTCAGCGAACACCACGTTGCGGCGCAGCTGGCGATCGAACACCGCGCCATCGTAGGCCGTGGCGTAGTAGTCGGACAGCGAGGCGCTGCCACCGGCCGCCAGGTAGTTCCGGCTGAACTGGGCCATCCGGTCGATGCCATAGGCGCCGGCCTCGGCGGTGGCCAGGGCTGCCGGATTGATGTCGGTGGCGTAGACGATGCTGCGCTCCAGCAGGCCTTCCTCGTGCAACAGGATCGCCAGCGACCACACTTCCTCGCCGGTACTGCAACCGGCCACCCACAGCTTCACCGACGGGTAGGTGCGCAGCACCGGCACCACCTGCTCGCGCAGCTCACGGAAATAGGCCGGGTCGCGGAACATCTCCGAGACCTGCACGGTGAAGAACTGCATCGCCTGCGCGAACAGGTCCGGCTCGTGCAGCAGGCGGTGCTGCAGGTCGGCCAGCCGCTCGCACTCATAGCGCTGCATGGCCTGGCGGATCCGCCGGCGCAGCGACGACACCGCATAACTGCGGAAATCGTAGTGGTAGCGCTGGTAAAGCGCTTCCAGCAGCACCTTCAGCTCCAGATCGAACAGGGCCTGCTCGTTCATTGCCGCGAGCACCAGACCCGGCACAGCGAGACCAGCTTGTCGACGTCGATGGGTTTGGCGATGTAGTCGTTGGCGCCGGCCTGCAGGCAGCGCTCACGGTCGTCCGGCATGGCCTTGGCGGTCAGCGCGATGATCGGCAGGTCCTGCAGGTGGCGCTGCGCGCGGATTTCGCGCATCGCAGCAAGGCCATCCTTCTCCGGCATCATGATGTCCATCAGCACCAGGTCGACCTCGCGCTCGGCCAGCCGATCCACCGCTTCCTGGCCATTGCGCGCGATCTCCAGCGTGACGCCGAGGGGTTCGAGCACGCTGGACAGTGCGAAGATGTTGCGCACGTCGTCCTCGGCCAGCAGCACCGTCCGACCGTCGAGCACGGTGTCGCGACGGCGGGCCTCGCGCAGCAGGCGCTGCTGGTCGCTGGGCAGGCTGGCCTCCACGCTGTGCAGGAACAGGGTCACCTCGTCCAGCAGGCGCTCGGGCGAACGCGCGCCCTTGATGATGATGCTCTTGGAATAGCGGCGCAGTCGCTGCTCTTCCTCGCGACTGAGCGCGCGGCCGGTATAGACGATCACCGGCGGGAAACCGACATCGTCGTTGCCGGCCATGTGCTCGAGCAGGTCGTAGCCGCTGCCGTCGGGCAGCGACAGGTCCATCACCATGCAGTCGAACGTGACCGTACTGAGCTGTTCCAGTGCGCTGGCCAGGGTGCCTACAGCGACGATCTGCAGCTGGTCGCGGCCCAGCAACAGTTCCAGGTTGTGGCGCAGCTCGTTGTCGTCTTCCACGATCAGCAGCCGCCGCATGTCGCGCTGGCTGGTCTGTTCCAGCTGTTCGATCGCCGTCACCAGCCGCTCGCGCGTGGTCGGCTTGATCGCGAAACCGATCGCACCCAGCTCGCGCGCCACCTGGCTGCGGTCCGTGGCCGAGACCACATGCACCGGGATGTGGCGGGTGTCCGGGTTGCGCTTCAGGCGTTCCAGCACGCTCAGGCCCGAAACGTCCGGCAGGCCGATATCGAGCAGGATGCCGTTCGGGCGCAGTTCACTGGCCAGGGCCAGCGCCTCTTCCGCCGTGCCCGCTACCACGCAGTCGAAGTCCAGTTCATGGGCCAGCGCCACCAGTGCTTCGGCGAACGTGGCATCATCCTCGACCGCCAGGATCAGGCGCCCGGCGCGCTGGCGGCGACCGCGGTCGTCGGCTACGCCGGCCATCGCAGTAACCGGCGCTGCCGCGGTCGCAGCGCGTACGGGCGCGGCCGGCAGCACGGCCGGCGCCGTCGGCGGCGCTGCCACGGGGACCTCGGCAGCGTCGGCTGCGCTCGCCGCAGGCGCACCCTGCAACGGCAGCTCCAAGATGAAGCAGCTGCCGCGCCCGGGCTCACTGTCAACCTGGATGCCGCCGCCCATGCGCTCGGCCAGATCGCGCGAGATCGACAGGCCCAGGCCGGTACCGCCGTAGCGACGGCGGGTGCTGCCATCGGCCTGGCGGAACGCTTCGAAGATGACATCCAGCTGCTCGCGGGCAATGCCGATGCCGGTGTCACAGACCTCGAACCGGATGCGGCCGTTGCCGCCGGCACGCACGTGCAGGCTGACCTTGCCATGCTCGGTGAACTTCACCGCGTTGGCCAGCAGGTTCTTCAGGATCTGCTGCAGCCGCTGGCTGTCAACCACCATCTGGGTCGGTGCCAGGGCGTCGGCTTCGATCTGCAGGGCCAGGCCCTTCTGCCGCGCCATCGGCTCGAACGTCTCGCGCAGGCGCTGCAGCGCGCTCTCGACCACCACCACTTCATCGGACAGTTCGACATGGCCGGCCTCGATGCGCGACAGGTCGAGGATGTCGTTGATCAGCGCCAGCAGGTCGTTGTTGGACGACAGGATCGCTCGCGCGTACTTCACCTGTTCCTCGGTCAGCGTGCCGTCCTTGTTGTCGGCCAGCAGCTTGGCCAGGATCAGCGAGCTGTTCAGCGGCGTGCGCAGCTCATGCGACATGTTGGCCAGGAACTCGGACTTGTAGCGCGAGGTCGCCGCCAGCTCGTTGCTGTTGCGCACCAGCTGGCTCTGCGCGATCAGCAGTGCCTGCTTCTGCGCCTCCAGCTCGTGGGTGCGCTCTTCCAGCTGCACGTTGCTCTGTTCCAGCTCAGCCTGCTGTTCTTCCAGGTGGCTCTGCGACTGCAACAGGCTGCGGCTCTGCTCTTCCAGTTCCTCGTTGGCCACGCGCAGCTCTTCCTGCTGGGCCTGCAGCTCCTCGCCCTGGCGCTGCGACTCTTCCAGCAGAACCACCAGCTGCGCACGCAGCAGCGACGCGCGCAGTGCCATGCCGATGGTGTCGGCGCAGCGCTCCAGCAGCTCGCGATCCAGGTCACGCTGTTCACCCGCCCGCGCGCGGCCCAGCTCGATGACACCGACCACCGTACCATCGCTGCTGATCGGCGCCAGGATGCGCTCGCGCACCGGCAGCCGGCCCAGGCTGGTCTGCAGTTCGAGCACGGCAGCATCTTCGCCGTGCAGGTGGCGGATGCGTTCGTCCCGGGCAACCTGCCCGGCCAGTCCTTCGTGCAGGGCCAGGGAGGCCGGCGTCCCAGAGGGCAGCGCCACGCCACCGGTCAGCTGCAGCCGGCCGCCGTCCAGGCGATAGACCGCACCGACCTCTGCATCCAGCTGCCCGGCCAGGCTTACTGCTGCCGCCTCGGCGATCTGCTCCGGCCCGAGGTCACCGCGCAGGCTCATCGCCACCGCGTTCTCGGCCTCCTGCAGCCAGAGCGCGCGCATCGCCTGGCGCCGGGCCTGGATCGCGCGCGAGACGATCAGTGCGATCATCAGGAAGGCGCAGCCACCGACGGTACGGTTGACAAGCGAGAACGACGAATTGTTGCTGGCTGGCGCAACGTTGAAGCCGATCACCAGCAGGACACAGGCGATCACCGCGACCACGAACGGCGCGCGTGCACTGCGCTGGAACACCGTCACGCCGACCGCGTGGAAGTAGGCCAGCCATACCGCATAGCCGAGCGGGACGACCAGTTCCAACGCGATGGTCGCGGCCAGCAGCACGGCGGACGTCATCCAGATCCAGCGGTCACGCGTAGTCGCACCAGGACGCATGCAGGTCGGTTCCAGAGGGCAAAGGGTGGAAGATGGTACTCCGTGTCGCATTCAGCCGCACAGGACAAATGGCACGTGTCAGGTGTGCACGCATCCTTCACACTTGAATGCCTAGCTTCACGTCCCTCACAGGGGTAACACTTATTTACACGTGGACGCAGCCGCTTCTACGACGTCCGTGCTGACGGACCCTTCCCGACAACTGCGACTGCTGATCGACAGCGTGCGCGACCATGCGCTGTACCTGCTTGATCCTGAAGGCATCGTGTGCAGCTGGAACCCGGGCGCCGAACGTATCAAAGGCTATTCAGCCGATGAAGTGGTGGGAACGCACTTCAGCCGCTTCTACCTGGCCGCCGACCGCGAGGCCGGTGAACCGCAGCGCCTGCTTCGCGTGGCAGCGCAGCAGGGTCATGCCGCCAGTGAGGGCTGGCGCGTTCGCCGCGATGGCTCGTCGTTCCGCGCCAGCGTGGTCATCGAACCGGTCGTGGAAGCCGGCGAACTGCTCGGCTTCGTCAAGATCACCCGTGACATCACCGAGCAGTGGCAGGCGCAGCGGCTGCTGCGCGATGCCCAGCGTGCGCTGCGCAATACGCAGCAGTTCGAGACGGTCGGCCGGCTCAGCCGCGGCCTCTCACATGAGTTCAACAACCTGCTGACCACCATCGGCAACGCCCTTGACCTGCTGTCGCTGCGTGTCAGCAGTGACGATGCGCGCGCAGCCGAGCTGCTGGATGCCGCGCAGGCAGCCACCGACCGCGGCGCGCTGCTGACCCGCCAGCTGCTGGCCTTCAGCACCGGCCAGACCCTGATCCGGGAATCGGTGGACATCAATGCGCTGGTACGGCAGTGGCTGCCGGACCTGCAACGCGCCTGCCCGCCCACGGTGGTACTGGAAGCCCATCTCACCCCGGGCCTGCCGCTGGTGAGCACCGATGCGATGCAGCTCCAGACCGCCCTGGCGAACCTGGTGGCCAATGCCGTGGAGGCCACCGCCGATGGCGGCCGCATCCTGATCGGCACCGCGTTGGAACATCGCCTCGACCCGGATGCGGACACCACGCTGCAACGCGGCTATGTCACCCTCAGCGTCTGCGACGAAGGCCACGGCATGGCCGCCGACATCGCCGAGCGGGCCAGCGAGCCCTTCTTCACCACCAAGGACATCGGCAAGGGCAGCGGCCTGGGCCTGAGCCAGGTGTTCGGATTCACTACCCAGAGCGGCGGCTTCGTCGACGTGTCCACCACGCCCGGTGTCGGCACCACGGTCAGCCTGCTGCTACCCGCAACCGAGGAATTTACCCATGACCGATGACCCGATCCGCGTACTGATGGTGGAGGACCAGAACGATCTGCGCGAGATGATCGGCATGGCCCTGCGCGATTTCGGCATCGAGGTGTCCACCACGGCCGACGGGCATGAAGCCGCTGCGTTGCTGAAGGGCGACGCACGCTTCGACGTGGTGTTCAGCGATGTCAGCATGCCCAACGGCATGTCCGGCATCGAACTCAGCGAGCACGTCGCGCGTGAGCAGCCGCATGCACGCATGATCCTGTCCTCCGGCTATGCGCGTTCGCAGCTGCCGCCGCTTCCGGAGCAGGTGGAGTTCCTGCCCAAGCCCTATCGCCTGCGCCAGCTGGTTGAACTGCTCAGGCAGGACTGAAGGCGTACCGGCCTGCGTGACCATGCTCAGCGCCGGGCCCGCTGCATGAACAGCAGCGCCGGCGTGGATGCAGTGTTCACCGGCTCGAAGCCGAAGGACCGGTACAACGCAACTGCGGCGGCATTGTCCCGATAGACCCGCAAGGTCAGCCGTTCAACGGCATCAGACTGGAACGCCTGCTCGATCAGCGCCTGCACCAACCTCCGCCCGAGACCGCAGCCCCGCGCCTGCGGGGCAACCAGCAGACGGCCCAGATGCATCGTACCCGGCTGGGTGCGCCAGGCCTGGCCGAAACCCACGCGCATGCCGTTTTCTGCCAGCAGCAGCCATCCCGGGCGTTCGCGCAGCTGCAATACGTTCTCGAACTGATCGGGTGGCAGTGGATAGGGCACGCCCGGCCCGGCCCAGCGCAACGTGGCTGCGGCCGAATCCAGCCACCCGGCGATGAGCGCGTAGTCGTGGGGTTGCACGGGCTGCAGGCGGTGGTCCATGGCGGCCGGATCGCAGGGTGAGGCGCCAGCATATCCGAGTGGCCTCGCGGGCAGCGCGCGGACGTGGCGCCGCGAACATGGTGACCCCGGCCCGATTCGAACGGGCGACCTTCCCCTTAGGAGGGGGACGCTCTATCCAGCTGAGCTACGGGGCCATGCAGCCGGGAAGTTTACAGCCAACGTGCCCTGCCCTCCAAGCATTCATGTCCCACCCGGTTCCCCTGGCGCGTTGCACCATGGCCGGTCGGGGCGCTCTGCTACCATCGGCGATTCAGTTCATCGCGTCCCCCACCTGCCCGCGATGGCGCCAAACAACGTAACGAAACACAGGAGTCTGCATGTCTTCCGAGCTGCTCAAGTCCCTTGGCCTGGACGCGATCAACGCTGGCACGTACCTGGGCAACGGGGAGTGGTCGAGCGCGACCAGCGGTGAGCTGATCACCCCGGTCAACCCGACCACCGGCGAGCCGATCGCGCAGGTCCGCGCCACCACCGAGGCCGAGTACGAGACCGTCGTCGCCCGCGCCCAGGAAGCCTTCAAGGTCTGGCGTACCACGCCGGCGCCGCGCCGAGGTGAAGCCGTGCGCCTGTGCGGTGAAGCACTGCGCAGGCACAAGGACGCCCTGGGTTCGCTGGTTGCCCTGGAAATGGGCAAGAGCAAGCCGGAAGGCGATGGCGAGGTGCAGGAGATGATCGACATCGCCGATTTCGCCGTGGGCCAGAGCCGCATGCTGTACGGCTACACCATGCATTCCGAGCGCCCCGGCCACCGCATGTACGAGCAGTACCACCCGCTGGGCCTGGTCGGCATCATCTCGGCCTTCAACTTCCCGGTCGCGGTGTGGAGCTGGAACTCGTTCCTGGCGGCGATCTGTGGCGACGTGTGCATCTGGAAGCCGTCCAACAAGACGCCGCTGACCGCCATCGCCTCGCTGAAGATCTGCAACGATGCCCTGCGCGAAGCGGGCTTCCCGGACATCTTCTTCCTGATCAACGATGCCGGCACCGCGCTGTCGGAAAAGATGGTCGATGACCGCCGCGTGCCGCTGATCAGCTTCACCGGCTCGACCCAGGTCGGCCGCACCGTCAACGAGAAGGTCGCACGCCGCCTCGGCCGCTGCCTGCTGGAGCTCGGCGGCAACAACGCGATCATCCTGGACGAAACCGCCGACCTCAAGCTGGCCGTGCCGGGCATCGTGTTCGGCGCCGTCGGCACCGCCGGCCAGCGTTGCACCACCACCCGCCGCCTGATCGTGCACCGCTCGATCTACGCCGACGTGCTGGCCACCCTGGTCAAGGCCTACAAGCAGGTGGAAGGCAAGATCGGCGATCCGACCGATGCCGCCAACCTGATGGGCCCGCTGAACAGCGAAGGCGCCATGCAGCAGTTCCTCGATGCCATTGCCCAGGCCAAGGCGGCCGGCGGCACCATCGAGACCGGCGGCACCCGCATCGACCGCGCCGGCAACTTCGTGCTGCCTGCAATCGTCACGGGCCTGAAGAACAGCGACGCCGTGGTCCAGCACGAGACCTTCGCACCGATCCTGTACGTGATGCCGTACGACACCCTCGACGAAGCCATCGACATGCAGAACGGCGTGCCCCAGGGCCTGTCGTCCTCGATCTTCACCCAGAACCTGAAGACCGCCGAGAAGTTCCTGTCGGCCGCCGGCAGCGACTGCGGCATCGCCAACATCAACATCGGCACGTCCGGTGCGGAGATCGGCGGCGCCTTCGGTGGCGAGAAGGACACCGGCGGTGGCCGCGAGTCCGGTTCGGATGCCTGGAAGGTCTACATGCGCCGCCAGACCAACACCATCAACTATTCGGATTCGCTGCCGCTGGCGCAGGGCATCAAGTTCGACCTGTGATGGCAAGCGACGCAGACACGTCTGTGGGTCAGAGCCCCTCCGGGGATCTGAGCCATGCCCAGGGTCGGATCCCCGCAGGGGCTCCGATCCTCGATTTCAGCGGCCGCCGCGTGCTCATTGCCGGCGGCAGCAAGGGCATTGGTCGTGAAATGGCACTGGCCTTTGCTGGTGCCGGCGCGCAGGTCTCGGTCTGCGCGCGCGGCCAGGCCGGACTGGAGGCCCTGCGCACCGATGCACAGGCGCAGGGCACGCCATTGCATGCGTTTTCCACCGATCTGGCCGATCCTGGCCAGATCCAGGCCTGGCTGCAGGCCGCCGCCGATGCCTTCGGCGGCATCGATGTGCTGGTCAACAATGCCACCGGCTACGGCATGGCCGACAATGAGGAGGGCTGGGCCGCGAGCCTGCAGATCGACCTGATGGCGGCGGTGCGTGCCTCACGCCTGGCCCTGCCCTGGCTGCGCGCATCCAGCGATGCCTGCATCCTCAATCTGTCGTCGATTGCCGCGCAGCAGCCGCGCCCCGGTGGCGCGCCCTACGCCGCTGCCAAGGCCGCGCTTTCGCACTACACCACCTCGCAGGCGCTGGCGCTGGCCAAGGACCGGATCCGGGTCAACGCCATCGCACCGGGCTCGATCGAGTTCGATGACGGGCTCTGGGACCGTCGCCGCATCGAGGATCCAGCGCTGTACCACGGCACCCTGGCGAAGATCCCGTTCGGTCGCTTTGGCCACCCGCGTGAGATCGCCGACGCCGCCCTGTTCCTGTGCTCGCCACTGGCGCGCTGGGTTACCGGCAGCGTGCTCAACGTGGATGGCGGCCAGGTGTTGATGGGCTGAATCTGTAGAGACGAGCCCATGCTCGGCTTGCACGCAAGACGCGGTCGATCCCGCATCAGCCCAAGGGGGCAGCCGAGCATGGGCTCGGCTCTACAGGGCACTGCCCATGGGATTGCCCGGGCAGAGGCACTATCATGTGCACACTGCCAAGGAGGACCCGATGAGCGTGGCACCCCGACAGACAAGCGCCCTGGCCGTGGTCAGCCTGGTCATGGGCATCGCCAGCTGGACCGTCCTGCCCTTCGTGGCCAGCATCGTCGCCATCATCACCGGCCACATGGCCCGCGCCGAGATCCGCCGCCGCCCGCATGAACTGGAAGGCGACGGCCTGGCCGTTACCGGCCTGGTGCTGGGCTGGGTCATGGTCGGCGCCGTGCTTGCCGCCATCCTGGTCTTCATCGTGTTCTTCGGCGGCCTGGCATGGCTGGCGGCGGTGTCGAACTGACGCCATGACCGCCTCCGACAGCACTGAACGCTTCAGCAACCGCGTCGCCGACTACGTCCGCTACCGGCCCGACTACCCGCCCGCACTGCTGGACTGGCTGCACGGCCCGATGGGCGTCAGCCACCAGGCCCGTGTCGCCGACATCGGCGCCGGCACCGGCATCTCCAGCCGCCCGTTTCTCGCCAGCGGTCATCCGCTGGTGGCGGTCGAGCCCAACGCTGCGATGCGCGCCGCCGCCGAACAGTGGCTGGCACCGCAGTATCCGGACTTTTCCGCTGTCGATGGCCGCGCCGAGGCCACCGGCCTGGGGGACGCCAGCATCGATCTGGTCAGCGTCGCGCAGGCCTTTCACTGGTTCGACACCGTGGCGGTGCGCGCCGAGTGGCAGCGCATCCTGCGCCCCGGTGGCCAGGCACTGATCTACTGGAATTCGCGCCTGCTCGATGCCAGCCCGTTCCTGATCGGCTACGAACAGTTGCTGCTGGACTACGGCACCGACTACACCGCTGTGGCCGAGCGCTACCAGGACGATGCCACCATGCAGGCCTGGTTCGGCCCCGGCCTGCGCGGCAGGGTAGAGCTGCCAAACGTGCAGCATCTGGACTTCGACGCCTTGCGCGGGCGCCTGCTGTCCTCCTCCTATGCACCCCAATCCGGTCATCCCAGCCACGCGGCGATGATCGACGCTCTGCATGACCTGTTCGCCGCCCATGCGGTGGACGGCCAGGTCGCTTTTGAATATCGAACCCGAGCCTTCCTCGGCACGCTGGACTGAACCGACGCATGTATTCGCTTGCCCGCCCCTTCCTGTTCTCGCTCGACGCCGAGCGCGCCCACGGCCTCGGCCTGTCCGCACTGGACCTGGCCTATCGCACCGGCACAACGCCGCTGCTGGCCGCACGCATCGCGCCGATGCCCAGCACGGTGTTCGGGCTGACCTTCCCCAATCCGGTCGGCCTGGCCGCCGGCCTGGACAAGAACGGCGAGCACATCGATGCACTTTTCGCGCTCGGCTTCGGCTTCGTCGAAATCGGCACCATCACCCCGCGCCCGCAGGCCGGCAATCCGCAACCGCGCCTGTTCCGCCTGCCGGAACACAACGCCATCATCAACCGCATGGGCTTCAACAATGCGGGCGTGGATGCGCTGGTGCGCAACGTCGAGCGCGCGCGCAACCGCCGCGGCCTGCTCGGCATCAACATCGGCAAGAACAAGGACACCCCCAACGAACAGGCCGTGGACGATTACATTGCCTGCCTGGACAAGGTGTACCCGCTGGCCGATTACATCACCGTCAACATCTCCTCGCCCAACACCGCAGGCCTGCGTGAGCTGCAGGAAGAGACCGCGCTGCGCCAGCTGGTCAGCCAGCTGCGCGACCGCCAGGAAGACCTTGCTGCCCGCCACGGCCGACGCGTGCCGATGCTGGTGAAGGTGGCGCCGGACCTCAGCGAACGCGATATCGACGCCGCCGCCCGCGTGCTGGGCGAACTGCAGGTGGACGGCGTGATCGCCACCAACACCACCATCGACCACAGCAGGGTGGCCGGCGATCCGCTGGCCAATGAGGCTGGCGGCCTGTCCGGTGCACCGGTGCTGGAGCAGTCCACGCTGGTGCTGCGCCGCCTGCGTTCGCGCCTGCCCGAATCGGTGCCGCTGATCGGCGTCGGCGGCATCCTGTCCGGCGCCGATGCCGTGGCCAAGATGGCCGCAGGCGCGGCACTGGTGCAGTGTTACAGCGGCCTGATCTTCCGTGGACCGGCGCTGGTTTCCGAATGCGTGGAGGCGATCCGTCGCCGCCGTGAAGCGCCAAGCCGCGGCGCGGTGGCCCCGCTGTGAGCGCGCCCATGGATACCATCGACGGCAACGCCCCGCTGCGCTGGACGCTCACCCGCAATGCGCCGCTGCAGGCGCTGAATACCTTCCATGTGCAGGCCAGCGCCGCGCAGCTGCTGGAACTGCACGATGCCGCGCTGCTGCCGGACGTGCTGGCATTGCCTGAGGTGGCCAGCGGCCCGCTGCTGGTGCTGGGCAGCGGCAGCAACGTTCTGATCGCCGAGGACCTGCCCGGCACCGTGCTGGTGTTCGGCAACCGTGACATCAGTTTCCTTGAACACCGCGCCGACCATGCGGTGATCCGTGCCGGTGCCGGCGTGCCATGGCATGGCCTGGTGATGTGGTCGCTGCAGGAAGGCCTGTCTGGCCTCGAAAACCTGGCCCTGATTCCCGGCACGGCCGGTGCCGCGCCGATCCAGAACATCGGTGCCTATGGCGCGCAGGTTGGCGAGTTCATCCAGGCGGTCGAAGCGTGGGACTGCCAGGAGCAGGCCTGGGTGCGGCTGGACAACGAACAGTGTGGCTTCGCCTACCGCGACAGCGTGTTCAAGCAGCAACCCGATCGCTACCTGATCACCGCCATCGAACTGAAGCTGCCACTGCTGCACGATCTGCGCATGGACTACGCCGGCATCCGCGAGGAGCTGCAGGCACAGGGCGTGGAGCTGCCGAGCGCAGTGGACGTGGCCAATGCCGTGATCGCGATCCGCCGCCGCAAGCTGCCCGACCCGGATGTACTGGGCAACGCCGGCAGCTTCTTCAAGAACCCGGTGCTGCCGCTGGAACAGGTCGACGTGCTGCTGCAGCACTTCCCCGACCTGCCGGTGTTCCCGGCCGAGCAGGATGACAAGCGCAAGGTCTCGGCGGCATGGATGATCGAGTCCTGCGGCTGGAAGGGCTTCCGCGAAGGTGATGCCGGCGTGGCGCCAAGCCACGCGCTGGTGCTGGTCAACCACGGCAATGCCAGCGGCGCTGAACTGCTGGCGCTGGCGCGCCGCATTTCGGCCTCGGTGCTGGAGAAGTTCGGTGTGCCGATCGAACCGGAGCCCCGCCTGCTCGGCGCACAGTGGTGAACACCCCCGCCCTTTCCCCAAGCGCCCCGATGCGGGCGGCGCTGCTGATGCTTGGCAGCACGATGGCATTCGGCCTGATGGCGATCGCGATCCGCTACGCCACCCGGTACGTGCCAACCCAGGAAGTGGCGTTCTTCCGCAATGCCTTCGGCCTGCTGGCGTTGCTGCCGATGCTGCTGCGGCCGGGCCGTGCTCCGCTGAAGACGCAGCAGCTGCCGCGCTATTTCGTGCGCAGTGCGATCGGCCTGGGCTCGATGCTGTGCGCGTTCTGGGCGCTGGGCCACCTGCCGTTGGCGCAGGCGGTGTCGCTGTCGTACTCCACGCCACTGTTCGTCACGATTGCCGCCGTGCTGTGGCTGGGTGAAACCGTGCGCGTGCGCCGCTGGGCCGCGGTCGTGGTCGGCTTCATCGGTGTGCTGGTGATCGTGCGACCCGGTACCGCCGGCTTCACCGCGGGCAGCCTGGTCGCCGTGGCCGCCGCGGTGCTCAGTTCGCTGGTGGCGATCCAGATCAAGCAGCTCACCCGCGTCGACAGCGCCGATACCGTGGTGCTCTACACCTACGTGTTCTGGGTGCCGCTGTCGCTGGTTCCGGCGCTGTTCGTCTGGGTCTGGCCCAGCGGCATGGCCTGGCTGTGGCTGCTGGCCACCGGCGTGCTCGGCACCATCGGCCAGCTGTTGTGGACGCGGGCGCTGCGCCTGGGTGAAGTCTCGGCGCTGACCCCGATCAGCTTCCTGCAGCTGCCGCTGGTGACGCTGTTCGGCTGGCTGCTGTTCAACGAAAGCGTGGACCGCTGGACGATCATCGGCGCCGGCATCATCCTCGCCGCCAACGCCTACATTGCCCACCGCGAGGCCGTGCTGTCGCGCCGCGCCGCCAGCGCAGCCGCCTCTGCAGCGGCGAAGCCCGCCGAGTAGATCCGCGCCACGCGTGGATGACGCTGCACTCCTCTGTAGAGCCGAGCCTACGCTCGGCTGCTCTTCGCGCCTCCACCGTTGACTGAGCGCGCAGGGTTCATCCACGCATGGCGTGGATCTACAGCGCGCGATACACCCGCTCCGCCGCGTCGAACACATTGCCCGGTGCGAACTGTTCGCTGAGGAAATGCAGCGACTGCCGGCGCAGCTGCGGCGACCGGTCCTCCCCATCGCTGCCCAGCAGGACCTGCTGGAACTCGATCAGGTCCTGCAGGATGCGCCAGTGACGGTACCAGGCAATCCAGCGAGGGTCGCCGCGGTCGCTGCCATAGCCCTCCTCGAATCCCAACGGGTTCTCGCGGCCCCAGCGCCCGCCGACAGCGCCACCGATGAACATCAGGTCGCGCTCGCGCGGTGCCAGCGACAGGCCATCCCAGTCGATCAGATGCAGGCCACCGTCATTGCCCATCAGCAGATTGCCGGCATGAAGGTCGGTGTGGCACAGGTGCAGCCGCACCGGCACATCCTGCAACGCCGCGTGCAGCTGCAGTGCCTGCGCGTGCAGCGCCGCGATGCGCGCGTGCTGCTGGTCCCAGACGGAAACGAAGGCACGGCCCAGCCCATCCTTGGCAGCCGCCAGGCCTTCGCCGGCCAGCCACTGCCCGACGGTATCAAGCGCCGCGGTTTCCATCCGGATGCTTGGCAGCGCTTCCTGCAGCGCCGGTGGCGGGCACGCCTCGTGCAGGCGCCGCAGCACCTCGCCCAACCGTTGCCATTGCGTGCGGCTCAATGCCGCCTCGAAACCGGACTGGCCTTCCACATACGGGAACAGGGTGAACTGCAGGCCCCAGCGCTGCACCGATGCCCCGCCGGTCAACGCCGGCCAGGGCGCAACGATCTCCTCGATACCCAGCGTGCCGCGCAGCCAATGCAGGGTGTCCCAGACGGCAGGGGCCACCTGGTAACTGCGGCATTTCAACCACCACTGCCCGCGCCGTGCATCGATGCGATACACGCTGGCGTTGGCATCGGCGCCAACCGGGCGTGGCACCACGGCGGTCGCGGTGATGCCATAGGATTGCTGGAGGACTTCGCCGAGATGCTGCGCCGAAGCGGATGACATGGATGCAAGCGGAAAGTGTTATCTGCGACAACTATCGCAGATGTGCCCGCCACGACACAGACATGTCCGTCACAACATCGTGCCTGCGCGACCAACGTGCTAGCCGGCGACGCGACGCATCACCGCTTCCAATGGCCCCCGCGTGAACCGCCACGACCACAGCCACGCTGCGCCCGTGGCCAGCATCAGGAACAACAGCGCCCACAGCAGCACGGTCGGTAGCGACGCGCTGCCATCGAGCAGCCCCAACCATTCCAGCGTACCCATGCCCAGCAGGATGTGGCCGACGTAGAGGGTCAGGGTCATTCGCCCTGCTGCAGTCAGCGGTTCCAGCCAATCCCCCGGATAACGGCGGCTGATCCAGAGGCACGCGGCAATCGCACTGCAGGCTGCGCCCGCACCGGTCAACACGTAGGCCGGTCCCGGCGGCATCGGCTGCGTTCCCAGCCACGGCTGCCAGGGCGTTCCCTGTGCAAGGTGCTGCACGGCCTGGCCTGCGCCGATCAGCAGCAGGCCCACCAGCAGCAAGGAACGCTGCACCCGCGGTTGTGACAACGGCAGGCGCGCCAGCAGCATGCCCAGCAGGAAGAAGCACATCCAGGGCAGCAAGGGATGGAAGCCGTTGAACAGCAGGTTGCGCGCGGCACCCGGCCACTGCCAGAGACCGGCATACTCCAGCGTCTGCCAGTTCCAGCCCTGGCTGTAATTCCAGTGCAGCAGTGCCCAGAACGACCCGGCCGCCAGGCCGGCGATGCTGGCCAGCAGCACCCGTGACGACGCACGCAGCCACAGCACCGCCAGCGCGAAATACACCGCGTAGTAGTGCAGGATGTCGGCCGGGAACAGGGTCAGGTTGAGCAGGCCCAGCACCAGCAGGAACAGCGCGCGCCGCCAGGTCTGCGCGCCGGCCGGCATCCAGCCAAGGCGCTGTGTGGCCAGTACCAGGCCAAGTCCGGCCAGGGTGACGAAGGTCGCAGAGGCCTTGCCTTCCAGCAGATGGAAGAAGCCGGCCAGCCAACCCTGACCCTCTGCCGACACGGCCATCGCCAGGCGGAAATTGACCAGCACCATGCCTGCCAGCGCCAGATACCGTGCCAGATCGAGGCCGTGCAATCGCCGCTCAACCGCGCTCATGCGCGTGCACCGAGCAGCAGCGCGAGCAGGCCAGGGTCCAGCGGAGCCTCATCGGTGCCACCGGCTTCGCCCAGCCCGCGACGCAGCGCATCGCTTTCGATGGCATCCAGCAGCACCTGCGCCTGCAGTGCCGGGGCCAGCACGGGACGCCGACGTTCACGCTGTGCCACCTGATGCAGCGCTTCGGCCAGCACAGCCTGCAACTGCCTGCGATTGGCCGCAAATGCCTCGGCCACGGCCCGATTGCGTGCGCTCTCGGCCAGCACTTCGACGGCAAGCGTCGCCCATTCCGGATGGCTGCACAGCGTGTGGAAGTCCTGCAGGAACGCCAGCACCTGCGTGCGATCACCGTCGGCCACGGCCAGCCGCTGCAGCAACGGCGCCAATTCCTCGCTCTCGGCCACGGCCACTGCAAGGATGATCGCTTCCTTGCCAGGGAAGTGGTTGTAGAGATTGCCCAGGCTGACGTCGGCCGCCTGCGCGATGTCACGCATGCTGGTCTGGTGGAATCCCTTGGCGAGGAAGCACTGCAGGGCGGCCTGCAGGATCTGCGCGTTGCGTTGCGCGTTGCGGTCGGCTCGGTTCATGGCGCCAATAATGAACGAACGTTCGTCCACATGGAAGATGGCAACCCGGCCAACCAGCGAGTTCCGTTCAGCCGGCCCTTGACCTCAACTGCGGTTGAGGCCCGATGCTGCGCGGCCCGTTCCAAGCCCAACCCGGAGAGACTTCATGCCGCAGATGATCACCGCCCTGCTCGACAGCCGCGTGCTGTGGTTCCTGGCCCGACTGCTGCTGGCCGTGGTGTTCCTGTCATCGGGTCTGGCCAAGCTGCTGGCGTGGGACAACAGCGTGGCCGAAATGCAGGCGGCCGGGCTGCAACCGCCTGTGCTGTTCAACCTCGCCAGCGCCGTGGTGCTGCTGGGTGGCTCACTGTGCCTGCTACTTGATCGCCTGCTCTGGCTGGGCAGCGGCGCGCTGGCGGTGTTCATGCTGCTGACCATCGCCATCGTGCATGCCTTCTGGACCAAGCACGGCGCGGAACAGCAGCTGGCCCTGTTCTTCGCACTGGAACACCTGAGCGTGATCGGTGGGCTGATCTGCGCGGCCATCGCCAGCCGCGCGCGGGCTCAGAAGAACTCGTCGAGCAGCCGGTAGAACGCCAACCGGCGCTCGTCGGCTACAGCGCCGTAGCGTTGGAACAACGGCGTGACCCAACGCGTATCACCGAAGTTGTGGACCAGGCTGCGCGCGGCCAGCGCCAGGTCCTGGTAACGGTCGGCCACGCCCAGCCGCCCACAGTCGATGAAACCGCTGAAACGCCCCTCGGCCACCATCAGATTCGGAAGGCAGGCATCGCCATGACTGACGACCAGATCTTCATGATCGGGACGGGTGCTGCACAGTTGGGCGAAGACCTGCTGTGGACTCTGTCCCAGGCGTTCGTCATCGAAGTCATCGGCGTCCACGCGCCCCGCCTCGACCCGTGCCTGCGCGGCCGGCAGGCGCGAGGCCAGCCGCTGATCGAACGGACAGGCTGCTACCGGCAACGCATGCAGCCCGCGCAGCGCGTCGGCCAGTATCTCCACCCGTTGCTGCGGCGCGAGTTCCGGCGACGAAGCCAGATCGCGGCCAGGCAGCGCGCTCATCAGCAACCAGTGCCGGCCCGCTTCTTCGGCCGTGGCAATCACCGTTGGCGCCGGTTGTCCCTGTGCCTGGAGCCAGCGCAGGCGTGCGATCTCATCGCCCAGCTCACTGAAGGCATCGATCAGTTCCGACTTGAGGAAGGCGTCGGGTCTACCTGGCCGCAGCACGCGGGCAACGTCGGCCCGCGAAACACCCATCGACTGCCGCTCGATGCGCGCGCCGGCCAACGCTTTCTGCCACGCCAACGGCAGCGGCATGCCATCCGTGGTGGCGTTGTGCTCGTCCATGCCAGGAGATTCCTGTTGCCGGTGACCCTACGCATTCTCGCTCATCCTGGCGCACATCGCCCCCCGTGCGGGAGGCAGCCTGAGCGAGCTGACCGGGCCGTCGGCGGCCACTGCGTCCCAGCGCCTGCAGCAGCGACGGCTGCTGCCACGGTACCGGTGCCAGTTCGACGACACGGCCTCGACCCTTACCGCCGAACGCGGCGGCCTGCGCGCGTTCGCCAAGTGGAGCACCGTTCTGGCAGCCGATCGTGGCTGCCGCAGTACAACGAGGAAGCAACATGAAATTGATGGTCATCGGCGCCAGCAAGGGCCTGGGACGCGCGTTCGTGGAAGGCCTCTGTGCCGCGGGTGACACTGTGATTGGTGTCTCGCGCAACCGCCCGTGCGGCATCGCCTGCGCTGACGGCGTCACCCTGCAATGGATCGAAGCAGACCTGTCCCGGCCGACCGTGGCTGCCGACCACATCGCAGCGCAGGCACCGGCCGATATCGATGTGCTGATCCACAACCTGGGTATCTGGGAAGACAAGGCCTTCAGCGACGAGTACGCCTTCCTCGATGAAAGCGATGCTGCACTCACGAAGCTGGTCGACGTCAACATCACCGCGACCCTTTTACTGCTGCAACGCCTGCTGCCCCGCGTACTGGGCGCAGCGCGCCCGCAGCTGGTGCTGACCGGTTCGACCTCGGCCCTGCCTCGCAGTGGCCGCCCGGAAGTGGCGTTCGGCGCCTCGAAGTTCGCCCTCAACGGCATCGCCGATGCGCTGCGCGAAGGCTTCCGCGATCGCCGGCTGGCGGTGACCAGCCTGCAGTTGGGCTACCTCAACACCGACGACGCCTTGTCGGTGCCGGTGGCCGAGGCCGCAGCGCGCGGCGACGGTGAGCAGGTGCCGGTCCACGATGTCGTGGCCATGGTAAGCGCCCTGTTGCAGCTGTCATCCTCCGGCTTCGTGCGCGAACTGGTGCTGCCCGCCATCGCCGACCCGCGCTACTGACCTTGCCGGCCGCCGCAGAGCACGCTCAGTGGCCGCGCGCGCGGTCGTGGTTTACCCTGCTCGTCACTGGCCGTCGGTCACAGGCGGGAACCTGCTATGGATGCGCTTTCACGGGTCTCGACCCAGGTCCTGGACAGCGCCCTGCCCAGCCTGCCGCTGTATCTGCTGCAGGCCACGGCAGTGATCGGCATGATCGGCGTGCTGCTGATCGCCACCCGTCGCGCCGGGCACGCCATTGAAGGCCGTCGCCTGTATGTCGGCGTAGCGCTGGGCCTGATCTACCTGTTCAATTCCTGGTTCGTGGCCCGTTATTCCCAGGGTGTGGTCAAGCTGCACCTCGGCTTCGACATCCTGCTGGTCAGTGGCCTGCTGGGCGGATGGCGCGGGGGCTTGGCCTGCCTGACCGCCGCCCTGCTGGCCCGCTACCAGTTCGCCGGTATCCCGTTCTTCCTGCCTGCCAGCCTTGAGGCCGTGTTGCAGATGGTGGCCGGCGTCTGGCTGCGCAGGCACCTGTACCCGCGCATGCTCAACGAGCTCTCGCCGCGCATGATCCTGCAGGCCTGGGGCGTGCGTATCGGGGTAACCGCTCTGGGTTTGGCGCTGGGTGTGGCGATCATTGGCACCGATCAACTGCCGGTGGCCGAGCTGGCGATCCAGCGCGTGCTGGCACTGCCGGTCTCGCTGCTCGTGCTCGGCGCTGTGTTCGCGCTGGTCTACAACGATGCCCAGATCGATGCGCAACGCCAGCGCGAACAGGCCTGGCTCCGCATCGATCCGATCAGCGGGCTGCCCAACATGCGTGCGCTCGGTGAACGCCTGCAACAGTACTGGCGGGATAACGACGGCACCGGCAAGGCCTGCTTGATCGTGGCCGAGATGGGCAACCTACGCGATCTGCGCCTGCGCTACGGGCCGTTGCAGGACAACGGCCTGTGGCAGCGCGACAGCACCGAGGAGGTGCATCGGTTGCTGCCCTCGCTGTCGGCTGCGCAGCTGGAGATCTACCAGTTCGGTGATGCCGCGCTGGCGATCCTGGTGCGCGGCCTGACCTTGTCCACACTGCGCACGCAACCGCAGATCACCGAGCTGGCCAGCAACCTGGCCGATCGGGTCGGCCGCGATTGGCCGGGCTTCCGGCCGCTGTTCCGCTGTGCAGTGGTTGAATTGAAGCCCCCTGCTGATGCCGACGAAGGACATCTTCCGTTCCGCGCCATCACCGTGGCACTGAGCGCGATCGAGTCGGGCGTGGTGTTCTTCGATGACCCGATCCAGCGCGACAGCGAGATCGACGCCCTGATCGAGGCTGCGCTTGAGCACTGGCTGCAGCAGGGCAATGCGCCGCTGTGCTACCAGCCCAAGCATCGTCTGCAGGACCGCCAACTGGTCGGCGCCGAAGCACTGCTGCGCATGCGCGACGGGGAAGGCCGGCCGATTGCCCCGATGCGGGTGATCTCGCTGCTGCGCCGGCAGGGGCGGCTGGCAGACCTGGAATGGGCCACGCTGCGGTCGGCGGTGCACTTCCTGCAGCACTGCCGGCGGGACGGCGCGGCGCTGACCATTGCAGTCAATGTTTCAGCCGAATCGCTGCGACTGCCCGACTTCGGCCTGCGCCTGCAGGAGCTGCTGCAGCTGCATGACATCCCCGGTGCGATGCTGCGCCTGGAGATCGTCGAATGGACCGAAATCGTCGAGCGCGACGTGGTCGATGCCAACATCGCACAGCTTCTGGCAGCCGGGGTCACCCTGTCGCTGGATGATTTCGGCGCCGGCTATTCAACCCTGATCCTGCTTTCGCAGCTGGCCATCGCCGAGGTCAAGATCGAGCAGGCACTGATCGCCACGCTGTCCGACGCCAAGTCACAGTCGATCGTTCGCTTCATCGTCGAGGTCGCGCACCGCTGCGGCGCGATCGTGGTGGCCGAGGGTACCGAGACCCTCGCCCAGGAACAGAAGCTGCGCGCACTCGGGGTGGATGTCGGCCAGGGCTACCTGTACTCGGCGGCACTGCCGGCCGACGAGTTCCGTCGCTTCGCAGCCAGCTAGACCGCGTAGAACCCCAGGAACATCGCCACCGCCGATTCGGACACGCGCGCACGTTCCTGCGCGGTCAACGGTGGCTGCCCCATCGTGACCTGCGGCCAGAACGCGAAGCTCTTCACCAGCCCATGCAACTGGTGGCCGGCAAAGTCCGGATCCACCTCGCGCAGACGGCCATCGGCAATTGCTGCGCGGATCCAGGCACTCTCGCCACTTTCCTTCTCGCCCATGCGGCAGACGATGGCCTGCGCGCGCTCCGGTGAATGGATGATCTCGGCCATCGCGACCCGCGCCAGATCGATGAAATTCCCATCGCTGAGCAGGTCCAGCTTCTGGCCCAGCAACTGCAGCAATTGCGTCTGCAGCGGCTGGTCGGCGCGGTATGGCAGTGCGTCGCTGGCCACGCTGCGTTCCCACAGCTCCTCCAGGATCATCGAGAACAGCGCTTCCTTGCTCGGGAAATGGTTGTAGACGGTGCGCTTGGAGACCCCCGCCGCCTCGGCGATGCGGTCCATGCTGGTCGCCTCGTAGCCCGATGCACGGAACTCCTCCACCGCCGCGCGCACGATGGCGTCACGTTTGCGGTCGGTCAGGCGTTGCGGGGGGCGGGACATGGCGGGAACCGGATAACTGAACGGATGCCTCCATTTTACACTCGACAGTGTACTTTTGAAAAACACGAAACTACACTGTGCAGTGTACCCAGCGGACGTCACCCATGAAGCGCCTGCTCCTTGTCCTCCTGCTCGGAATCCTCGCCGTGACCGCCTACACCTTCTGCAAATCCTGGTCCCTTCCCGACTTCCCCGATTCGCCGCAGTACCGTGATGGCAAGTTCCGCAATGCCCTGCCCCGTCCGGCGATGGGCCTGCGCGACGGCGCGGAGATCTGGTGGACGTTCCTGTTCAACAAGCCCAAGGGCACCGTGCCCGCGCACCCGATTCCGGTGAAGCCGCTGGACCGCGCCACGCTGGACGCCGCACCGGATCGCAGCCTGTTCCGGCTGGGGCACTCCACGATCCTGCTGAAGCTGCGTGGCCAGTACTGGCTGACCGATCCGGTGTTCTCCGAGCGCGCCTCGCCGGTGCAGTGGATGGGGCCCGCACGCTTCCATGCACCGCCGATCAGCATCGACGCGCTGCCGCCGATCGCCGGTGTGATCCTCTCGCACAACCACTATGACCACCTGGACCATGCCGCGGTCATGCAGCTGGCCGGCAAGACCGCGCGCTTCATTGCACCGCTCGGCGTCGGCGACCAGCTGATCGCGTGGGGGGTGGATGCGCGCAAGGTCGAGCAGCTGGACTGGTGGCAATCCACCGAAGCCAACGGCCTGCGCCTGACCGCGACCCCGGGCCAGCACTTCTCCGGCCGCGGGCTGGGTGACAGCGACCGCAGCCTGTGGGCTTCATGGGTGATCCAGGACGGTGACTTCCGCATTTTCTTCAGCGGCGACACCGGCTACTTCGACGGCTTCAAGGCCATCGGCGAGAAATACGGTCCGTTCGACCTGACCATGATCGAGACCGGCGCCTATGATCCACGCTGGGCATTTGTGCACATGCAGCCGGAACAGACGCTGCAGGCGCACCTGGACCTGCGCGGCAAGTGGCTGCTGCCGATCCACAACGGCACCTTCGACCTGGCCCTGCACGCATGGCAGCAGCCATTCGAACGCATCACCGCGCTGGCCGCTGCAAACAATGTTGCAGTGGCTACGCCGATGATGGGCGAAGCACTGGACATGCAGGCGCCGCAGGCAGGTACGCGCTGGTGGGAGACGGTGGAGCTGTAACAGGTGGGGGCACTTGACCTGCCAGAAATTATGTAGAGCCGAGCCATGCTCGGCTGCTTCTCAAAAGTGTTCCGTGGAAGTCAAACAAGCCCAGCTCTGGAGGCACCGCAAGTAGAATTACTGGCAACATTGCTGACATTGAAATGCACGGTTATCAACTCGGCTGCCGGGAGCGAATTTTGGACCTGCATGCATGTGTCACGCACGACATCGTTTGCGACCTTTCCCTCTCGTTGGAATCGCAATGCCAAGATGCCCGGTAAACCACTGCCCAGCAGCGCATCATCACATCCCGACTCTGCAAGACATCGCTCAAATGCACTGGGATCTTCTCCGGTATCGGGCACTCGGTACATCAACGTGAAACTGAATTCCATCATCAACCATTCCAGATCCGAGGTGGCTTCCAATAGCGTATGGCCTGGCCGACAGCCGTCCAGAGCCACATCCGTCAACCCCATTGATGATGATCGTGACTCAAACCGGCGATCGAGGCGACCGGCCATCATCCGCAACCTATTGCAGTGCGTCATGTAACCGTTTACATCCCTTGCTAGCGTAGCGCTCGCCCGATTCCGGCCGAACCTGCGAGGCTGTCCGTAATGACGTTGCGCGCCGCACGCTCCAAGGTTTCCACACCGTTCTTCCCATTGCGCCCTGCCGCGGCCCTGCTGTTGGCCGCCCTGGCCTCCAGCGCACAGGCACAGACCCTTCCACCGCGCAGCCAATGGCAGGCCAGCAGTTCCTCGCAGCAGGTGCCGGCGATGGCGATCAGCCACCTGATCGACGGCAACCCGAAGACCGTTACCGGCGGCGCCTTCAGCCCCGGCCACTGGTTCCAGATCGACCTGGGCGCGCCCACCCTGCTGGCCGGCGCACGCCTCACCTGGGATGTCTCCAACCCGGAAGGCTATTCACTGCAGACCTCAATGGATGGCAGGCAGTGGCAGACCGCGTACACGATGGCCGATTCGCTGGGCGATGTGGAAACGCTGTACTTCGCGCCGCGCCAGGCGCGCTACCTGCGGCTGGCCAGCCCGCAGCGCACTTCCGATTGGGGCGTGTCGATCTTCGAGATGGAGCCGCTGGACAGCACGCTCAGCGCACGCATCAGCGGTATCGATGCAACGCAGGCAGCGGCGCTCTGGCAAGGCGGCGGCGCCGTCGCGATGCCGGCCGGGGCAAATGGATCGCATACGTTCGAGATCACGCTGCCGCAGGCCCAATCAACGGCTGGCCTGGTGGTCGACTGGGGCGATGGCGCACGAGGCGCCGCCCGACTACAGGCGCAGGATGCACAGGGCCGTTGGCAGGACCTCGCACACGATGCACAGGCGGCCAGTCACCGGCAAAGCTGGCTGGCCGCCACTGCAGCACAACCATTGCGTGCTTTCCGCCTGAGCGTGGACGGCGCTGCGCCACGGATCGCACGCCTGCGCCTGCTCGGCCCGAAAGCCGTGATGACGCCGATGAAGCAGTATCAGATCGTCGCCAGCGGCGCCCAGCGCGCGTTGTTCCCGGCCTCGCTGCAGATGCAGCAGACCTACTGGACGGCCGTGGGTGTGCATGCAGGACGACAGAAATCGATCTTCGACGAGTACGGCAATCTGGAAGCGTTCAAGGGTGCGCCGCTGGTACAGCCCATCTGGCGCAATGCCGATGGCCAAACCGCCGGCGCCGCCGGGCAGGCCATGCAGCATGCCCTGCGCGACGGCTGGAAGCCGATGCCCTCCGCCACCTGGTCACCGCAACCCGGCCTGCAGCTGCACAGTGAAGTATTCGCCATCGAGCGCGATGGCCAGCCGGTGACCTTCCTGCGGCATCGCCTGCACAACACCGGCAGCACCCGGATCGATGGCACGCTCAGCCTGGTGGTGCGCCCGATGCAGATGAATCCGCCGTGGCAGAACGGCGGGCTGTCCCCGATCCGCGAGGTGGCCATCGATAGGCAATCCGTGCGCGTCAATGGCCGCACGCTGCTGCAGTCGCTCACGCCGGTGGCTGCGTCGGGTGCGGCGCCATTCGGCAAGGAAGGCGCAACGGAGATCACCGCGACCCTCGCTGCCGGCCAGCTGCCTTCCACGCAACAGGTGCGTGATGATCAGGGGCTTGCCTCGGCTGCATTGAACTACCGCGTCTCGTTGGCGCCGGGAACCAGTGATGCCGTCGTGGTCGCGTTCCCGTTGGGCACCGCCGCCGCCGATGCCAATGGCGTGCTGCCCGAAGCGCCTGCGCTGGATCTGACCACGCTGCCCCACGATGCCAATGCGGCGTTTGATTCACTGGCCACGCAGGCGTCTGCAGACTGGCAGGCACGGCTGGGCCAGGTCGGCCTGCGCCTGCCCGATCCGTCGCTGGTGGACATGCTGCGCGCGCAGGCCGCCTACATGCTGATCAACCAGACCGGTCCAGCCATGCAGCCCGGCCCGCGCAACTACAACCGTTCCTTCATCCGCGACGGCATGGCCACCTCGGCGGTGCTGCTGCGCATGGGGGAAGCCCGCGTGGCGCGCGACTACTTGGCCTGGTACAGCGAGCACGGCGTGCATCCCAACGGCCTGGTCTCACCGATCCTCAACGACGATGGCAGCGTCAACACCGGCTTTGGATCAGACATCGAGTACGACAGTCAGGGCCAGTACGTCGCGCTGGTGGCCGATGTCGCGCGCCTGGACGGCGGCCCCGAGTCTGTGCGTGGCTATCTGCCGAAGGTGAAAGCGGCGCTGCGCTTCCTGCAGGAACTGCGCGAACGCACGCTGGTGCCCGGTTACAAGGCTGACCAGCCTTCGCCGGAACGGTTCGCGGGCATTCTTGCGCCGTCGATCAGCCATGAGGGCTACCCGTCGCCCACCCACAGCTATTGGGATGACTATTGGGGCCTGAAGGGCTGGCACGACGGTGCCTGGCTGGCCGAATCGCTGGGCGACCACGAGACCGCAGCCTGGGCGCGCGAACAATACAAGCTGCTCTACGACGCACTGCATGCCTCGATCCGGGCGACGATGGCGTGGAAGGGCATCGACTTCATTCCCTCCTCGGCCGACCTGGGCGATGGCGATCCCACCGGCGTTTCGATCGCACTGGACCCGACCGGTGCGCAGAGCGTGTTGCCTGCAGATGCGTTGCGGACCACCTTCGCCCGCTATCTGGAGGACGTGCGCAAACGCAGCCACCCCGGTGCGCTGTATGCGTACACACCGTACGAGATCCGCAACGTGCTGAGTTACGTACACCTGGGCCAGCCGCACGTCGCCGATGAGCTGCTGCAGGGGCTGCTGCATGACCGGCGCCCGCTTCAGTGGCAGGTGCTGGCCGAGGTCGTGCACTCACGCCTGCGCTTTCCTCGCTACCTGGGCGACATGCCGCACACCTGGATCGGTGCCGAATACGGCCGCACGCTGTTCGGCATGCTGATGCGCGAAGACGATGATGCGCTCTCGCTGCTGCCGGGCACGCCCCCCTCGTGGGTGGCGGGCGATGGATTGGCGGTGGAACGCCTGCCCACCGCGTACGGCACGTTGCAGATGCAGGCACGGCAACGCGACGGCACGCTATCGATCACGCTGGGCAAGGGCCTGCGCAGTGGGACGGCGGTGAAGGTCTGGTGGCCGGCGCGGACGATGCCGAAGACCGTGCGTGTGGATGGGCGCAACGTTACCGCGTTCGATGCGGAGGGCGTGCGCCTGGCAAGACCATTCAGAACGCTGGAGGCGCGTTGGTAGAGCAGCCGAGCATGGCTCGGCTCTACGGAAAGCAGACTCCACCAGTAGATCCACGCCATGGGTGGATGCTCCTGCAGAGTCGAGCCATGCTCGACTCATCGCGCACCGCGCGAACTGCAGCCGAGCATGGCTCGGCTCTACAGAAGCAGCGGTAGCGCCGGGCCACGCCCGGTGTCATTGCAGCGTCGGCAACCCCGGCGGATTGGTCTGCGATTGCGGCACCGCCTCCTCGGCCACGTTCCAGCGCGCCAATGCCTGCGCATAGGTGCCGCTGCCGATCTGGGTGTTCAACGCCTGCGTCACCGCATCGGCCAGGCCGCTGCCCTTGCGCGTGGTCACCGAGATCGCCGCAGCGTTCGGCCAGCCACCGGGGAACAGGCCCACGCGCCGCACCTTGCCATCGCGTGCCGAGTAGGCGCCGGTGGCATTGGGCTCGAACGAGACATCGGCGCGGCCAGTGATCACCGCCAAGCGGCCGACCACGGCGTCGTCGAAGTACTGGTACTGCACCGGCTTCAGCCCGGCCGCAATGTTCTGCCGGTCCCACTGCCGCAGGATCTGGTCCTGGTTGGTGCTGGCACCCACCACCACCTTCAGCCCGGCCACATCAGCGGGCTTTTCGATCTTCTGGATGGGCCCGTCGCTGCGCGTGTAGATGCCCAGAAGATCGTAGCGGTAGCTGGAGAAGTCGAACTTCTTCTTGCGCTCTTCGGTCACCGTAACGTTCGACAGCACCGCATCGTACTTGCCCGATTCCAGCCCCAGCGGCCAGTCCGCCCACGCAACCGGCACGATCACCAGCTTCAGGCCCAACGCATCGGCGATCAGCCGCGCGATGTCCGGCTCGATGCCGACCACGTCCTTGCTGTCGGCGCCGTAGTCGGCCAGCGGCAGCTGCCCCGGATGGGTGGCCACGGTAAACGCACCCGGGGTGACGAACTGATAACCGGCGGGGATCAATGCCTTCGCCTTCGGGTCGAAGGTGCCCTTCAGGACGGCCGTGTTCGCGCCGGCCAGGCTGGTCGCGGCCACGGTGCCTGCATCCGGTGCCTGGCGCACGCGCGAGTAGACGATACCGGCAATGCCGATGACCAGCACCGCCACGATCAACAGGGTGCTGCGCGAGGGACGACGCGATGCTGCACGACTCATGGTGCTCCTTCCGGGGTTACAGGGTCTTGGCCAGGAAATCGGCCGTGCGTTGCTGGCGCGGCTGCTCGAACACGGCGTCGGGCGTGCCCTGCTCGATCACCCGGCCCTGGTCCATCATCACCACGTGGTCGGCCACGCGGCGGGCGAAGCTCAGCTCGTGGGTGACGATCACCAGCGTGGTGCCGGAGCGGGCCAGCTCCTCGATCACACTGAGCACTTCGGCCACCAGTTCAGGGTCCAGCGCAGAGGTGGGTTCGTCGAACAGCAGCACCTTCGGTTGCAGCGCCAGCGCGCGGGCAATCGCGATGCGCTGCTGCTGGCCACCGGACAGCTGGCGCGGGAAGGCATCGGCCTTGTCGGCCAGGCCGACCCGCTCCAGCAGCGTGCGCGCCTGTTGTTCGGCCTGCGCACGTGGCACGCCACGCACCGCGATCGGTGCCTCGATGATGTTCTCCAGTGCGGTCAGGTGCGGGAACAGATTGAAGCCCTGGAACACCATGCCCACCTCGGCACGCCGACGGCGGATCTCACGCTCGGGCAGTTCGTACAGGGTTTCACCGTCACGGCGGTAGCCGATCAACTGGCCGCCGACGGTCACGTAGCCGCTGTCGGCACGCTCCAGGTGGTTGATCAGCCGCAGCAGCGTGGACTTGCCGGCGCCCGATGGGCCGATCAGCACCGTCACGCTGCCGGCGCGCAGGTCCAGGTTCACATCCTCCAGCACCGGCTGGTCGCCAAACACCTTGCCCACGCCGTGCAGCGACACCGCCGCGCCCTCGCCGGCATCCACCTGCGCGGCGATGCGCGGGCGGTTGACCACGCGCGGTGCGGCATCACTCTGCACGCGCGGCGATGACACGCGCGATGCCGAGCGCTCGCGCTGCAGTTGGCCGCGCGCGAAGCGCTGCTCCACGCGCCGTTGCAGCAGTGAAAGTACGGTCAGGATCACCAGGTACCAGACCGTGGCCACCATCAGCAGCGGCACCACTTCCAGGTTACGGCGGTAGATCACCTGCACGGTGTAGAACAGCTCCGGCAGCGCCAGCACGTAGACCACCGAAGTGCTCTTGGCCAGGCCGATCACATCGTTGAACGCGGCCGGCAGGATCGAGCGCATCGCCTGCGGCAGGATGATGCGGCGGACCTGGCGGCCACGTGGCAGGCCCAGCGCGGCCGCGGCCTCGTACTGGCCGTGGTCAACCGACAGGATGCCGCCCCGGATCACTTCGGCCGAGAACGCGGCCTGGTTCAGGGTCAGGCCCAGCACCGCGGCAGTGAACACACCGATCAGCTGCGTGGTCGGGTACGAGAACAGGTTGATGCCGGTGAACGGCACGCCCAGCTCGATGGTGCTGTACAGGTAGCCCAGATTGTTCAGCAGCAGCAACAGCACCAGCAGCGGGATCGAGCGGAACAGCCACACGTAGCCCCACGACACCGCCGACAGCAGCGGCGAACCGGAGACGCGGGCCAACGCCAGCAAGGTGCCCAGCGCGAAACCGAGGCCAGTACCGAGCGCGGTCAGCAGCAGCGTGCGGCCCAGGCCCTCAAGCACCGGGCGCGCGAAGAACCACTCGGCGAAGGTGCCCCAACCCCAGCGCGGATTGCCCAGCACGGACTGCAGCCCGATCAGGATCAGCGCCAGTGCCAGCACCGTGCCGAAGACCTGCAGCGGATGCCGGGCCGGCACGATCTTCAGTGCCTGTCCGGGCGCCGGACGAGCGGCGATGCCCTCCAGCGCGGTCGACGGTGTGCTCATGCGTGGGCTCCGTTCAGCAGTGCCTGTGCAGGGGTAACGACAGGCGTCGTCGCCCGCAGGTGCTTCTCGAAGGGCAGGTGCGCGACGGTTTCCGGATCTGCATCCAGATCGAACAGCGCGGTGTAGCCATGGCTGAGGTACAGGCCGACAGCTTCGGGCTGGCGGAAGCCGGTGGTCAGGAACACACGCCGATAACCTTGGCGTGCCGCCTGTTCTTCCAGTTCCTGCAGCACGCGCCGCGCGATGCCCTGGCGTCGCAACCCCGGCAGCGTCCAGATGCGCTTGAATTCGGCGGTGTCTGGATCGCGGTGCGGCATGAAGGCGCCGCCAGAGATCGCCACACCGTCGCGCAGCAGCAGCACGAAGGCACCTACCGGGGCAGCAAAGGCCTGCGCCGGGTAGCGCTGCAGCTCCTCGCGAGCGCTGCCACCGATGCGTCGGCGCACGTCGGCGTAGCGGCGGTCGTACTCTTGTTCCAGGCCGTCGAACAGGGGCCGCGCCAGCGGATCATCCACCGAGGTATAGAGGAAGCGTTCGTCGCTGCTCATGTCGCATCCTTCACCAGGTAGTCTTCGGCCAGCCGCGCCCACAGGCTGGCAGCGGGTGCAATGGCGGCGTCGTTGAACACATAGCGCGGGCTGTGCAGCGGCGCGCTGTCGCCGTTGCCGACGAACACGAAGCTGCCCGGTCGTGCCTGCAGCAGGAACGCGAAATCCTCGCTTGCGGTGCGCGGCGCGAATTCCGGTACGACCTGTCCGGCACCGAAGCCCTGCACAGCCACCTCGCGGATGTAAGCGGTCTGCTGCGGGTGGTTGATCACGCTCGGGAAGCCGCGTGGGAATTCGATCTCGGCGCGCGCGCCGAACGCGGCGGCGGTCTGTTCGGCAATCTCGGTGACCCGGCGCCGCAGGGTGTCGCGCACTTCCGGCAGGTATGCGCGCACGGTCAGCTTCAGCTCAACCACGTCTGGAATCACATTGGCGGCCTGCCCGCCGTGGATCGAACCGACGGTGACCACGCCCATCTGCCGCGGATCGACATTGCGCGACACCACGCTCTGCAGCGCGGTGACGATGTGCGCTGCCGCCAGGATCGGATCCACGCTGCCCTGCGGCTCGGCACCGTGGCCGCCCTTGCCGATCACTTTCAGCCGCGCCCAGTCCACCGACGCCATCGCCGGGCCATCGACGAAGCCGAAGTGGCCGACGGGTACGCCGGGCCAGTTGTGCAGCCCATAGATCGCATCCACCGGGAAGCGCTCGAACAGGCCCTCGGCAAGCATCTTCGATGCACCCGAACCGGTTTCTTCCGCAGGCTGGAACACCAGCTGCAGGGTGCCGTCGATATTGCCGTGATGGGCCAGATAGTGCGCAGCGGACAGCAGGATCGCGGTATGCCCGTCGTGGCCGCAGGCATGCATCAGGCCCTCGGTCTGGCTGGCGTAGGCCAGGCCGGAGTCCTCGCGGATCGGCAGCGCATCGATGTCGGCACGCAGGCCCAGGCGACGGCTTCCCTGCCCGCGCTGCAGCGTGCCGACTACGCCGGTGCCGCCGAGGCCGGTGGTGACCTCATAGCCCCATTGCTGCAACAGCTCGGCCACGCGGGCACTGGTGCGATGCTCCTCGAAGGCCAGCTCCGGGTGCCGGTGCAGATCATGACGAATCGCGATGGCCGCCTCGGCGCGTGCCGCGATCTCCGGCACTATGCCGCTGGTTGGGGAATTCCGCCGGGCGTGGCCCGGCGCTACCGCAGTTTCTCCGCTCATCGCCCTACCCCACCTTCCGCGCCGGTTCGGCGTCGGTCGCATGGCGGCTGGCCTTGTACGGCAGACCCAGATGCTCGCGCAGGGTCTGTCCTTCCAGCTCGCGCTGGTGGTAGCCGCGCGCCTGCAGGATCGGCAGCACCTGGGTCACGAAATCGTCCAGGCCCTCGCGCTGCGCGGCGAAGCCGAGAATGAAGCCATCGCTGGCACCGGCATCGAACCAGCGGATCAGCTCATCGGCCACGTGCTCCGGTGTGCCGATGAAGTTCGGCCGTGGGCTCACTGCTTCCAGTGCCACCTGGCGCAGGCTCAGCCCCTTTTCTCGCGCATCCTGCTTGATGCGATCGGTGGTGGAACGGAACGAGTTGCTGCCGATGTCACCCAACTCCGGGAAGGGCGCGTCCGGATCGTACTGGCTGAAATCATGGTGATCGAAGAAGCGCCCCAGGTACGCCAGCGCATCCTCCAGCGTGGCCAGTGCAGCGATCGCCTGGTACTTGGCTTCAGCCTCCTCGGCAGTACGGCCGACGATGGGGCCGATACCCGGGAAGATCTTCACGTCATTGCCGCTGCGGCCATGCGCGATCGCCGAGTTCTTCACCTTCTGGGTGAACGCGCGGGTTCCTTCCAGCGACGGCGAATGAGTGAACACCGCGTCGGCATACTTGCCGGCCAGCGCGATGCCGTCGTCGGACGAACCGGCCTGGAAGATCACCGGCTGGCCCTGTGGCGAACGCTGGATGTTGAGCGGCCCTTCCACCTGGAAGAAGCGGCCCTTGTGGTCGAGGCGGCGGAACTTTTCCGGCGCGAAGAACGTACCGCTGTCGCGCTCGCGCACGAAGGCGTCGTCGTCCCACGAATCCCACAGCCCCTGCACGACGTCCAGGTACTCATCGGCGATCTGGTAGCGCAGCGCGTGCTCCGGATGCGGCCGGCCATAGTTGCGGCCCGAACCCTCCAACGGCGAGGTCACCACGTTCCAGCCGGCGCGGCCGCCGCTGAGCAGATCCAGCGAGGCGAACTGGCGGGCCACGGTGAACGGATCGCTGTAGGAGGTCGACAGCGTCCCGGCCAGGCCGATCTTCTTCGTTGCCGTGGCCAGCGCCGACAGCAGCGAGATCGGCTCGAAGCGGTTGAGGAAGTGCGGGATCGACTTCTCGTTGATGTACAGGCCGTCGGCCACGAAGCCGAAGGCGATGCCGTTGTCCTCGGCCGTGCGCGCGATGTCGATGTAGAACTGCAGGTTGACGCTGGCATCAGCCGGATTGGACGGATGCTTCCAGGCATGCATGTGGCTGCCGGGGCCCTGCAGCATGATGCCGAACGGAATGTGGCGCGGGGTCGTGCTCATTGGGGAACGCTCCTGCAGGTCAGGCCACCGCCGCGCGCGGCGCGGGCGACAGCAGTTCGAGGGATGTCAGGCGTGCGTCGAGATCGGCCACCGGCGCGTCGAGGATGAATTCACCCACGCCGAAGCGTCGGTGCAGCGCATCCAGTTCGCCGCGTACCTGTTGCGCATCGCCGGACAGCACGCTTGGCCGTGTTTCCTCGATGCGGAAGTCCGCCACACCTACCTGGCGTGCATACTCGGCAGCCGCCTCGGGGCTGGGCAGGTTCACCGTCTGCCCCGGGCCAAGATGCAGCTTGTAGACGCGCAGCGCGCCGATATGGCGTGCGGCTGCTTCGGCAGTCGGCGCGGCGAAGGCCACCGTGGCCAGCAACGGCGGTTGCGTGGAGACACCGCGGTAGGCGTCGAACGCGGCCTCGATGTGTTTCGGGTCGCCATCAAAGTGCGCGGCATACACGAAGCGCCAGCCGAGCTCGGCCGCCTGCTGCGCACTCTGCGGGCTGGCACCGAGCAGGAAGCGCTCCGGCGCCTGCTGTGGAATCGGACGCGCCAGCGCCTCGGTTGCGGCACCGGACAGATAGCCCTCCAGGTCGCGCAGCTGCTGGTCGAAATCGGCGAATGCCGGGCGTCCCGCCGCCAGCGCGGCGGTCGATGCTGGCAGGCCACCGGGCGCCTTGCCCACGCCCAGATCCACGCGCCCCGGTGCCAACGCCGCCAGCAGGTTGAAGCTCTCGGCCACCTTGTACGGCGCATAGTGGCGCAGCATCACCCCGCCACTGCCGATGCGGATGCGACGGGTCTGTGCCAGCACCCAGGCGGCCAGCACTTCCGGCGCCGGGCTGGCAAGCGCCGGCGCGGCATGATGCTCGGCAAACCAGTACCGGTGATAGCCCAGCTGCTCGGCACGCTGCGCCAACTGCAGGCTGTTGCGCAGCGCCTGCTCTGGCGAGGCGCCTTCAGCCACCGGGCTCTTGTCCAAGACGCTGATCAGATAGCTCAAGGTCGTGTCCTCGCTCAGGGGTGGGCCACGGGAATGCCAAGCAATCCGTTCAGCGCAGCCAGGATCGGCTCGGCACCGGAGATGTACTGGCGGTCCTGATGCGCGCCACTGGCCAGCTCGCTGCGCACGCCCTGCGGCAGCACCAGCTTGGGCAACGACTGGTCCTGCTCGCCGATCTCGGCGATCACCTCGCGGCGTGGCCGCGCGAAACCGATGCGACGTACGTCCAGCTGCGCGTCGAGGCCGTCGATGCTCGACAGCGCCCCTTCCAGCAACAGGCTGTGCCGGCAGAAGAAGCGCTGGCCGGGAATCTGTCCGTCCTCGAACTCGCGGTCGAGCAGGAACAGGATGGGTTTGCTTGCTGCGTCCAACGCCACGGGAGTGTCCTCATCAGGGCCGGCAATGCGATGCCGCTTCGATTTCGATGCTAGGGATGCCGGTGCTTGCGGTGGCGATGCCAGGCGACAATCGGCGGTCGGATCCGGCCACGCAGATGCGCCTTGGCCATATGCAAAGCGCCGCCGGTTATGGCATCAGGCGATGCGTCGCAGCGGCGCCGCTACCGCCAGCGCCTGCGTAGCCAGATGCCCGGCCGCCCGCTCGGTCGCCAGCGCGATGCGGGCCTGCAACGCTGCACTGTTGAGGTGCTCGCCATCAAAGTCGGCCGGCGTGGCATACACCCCGATCGGCAGCGTGTGCGCCTGCAGGAAACTGAACAACGGCCGCAGCTGATGGTCGATCACCAGTGCATGGCGCTCGCTGCCACCGGTCGCCGCCAGTAGCACCGGTGTATCCACCAGCGCCTCCAGCCCGATGAAGTCGACCAGGTGCTTGAACAGCCCCGGATACGAACCGCGATGCACCGGCGCGGCCACCACCAGCAGTTCAGCGGTCTCGATGGCCTGCAGCGCCTGTTCCACCGCCGGCTCCACTTCATCGCGCGACAGCGACTGCCCCACTGAGCGCGCGATCGGCGCCAGCTCCACCAGCTCCACGCTGGCGTGCACCCGCTGCTGCAACGACGCCAACAGATGCCGCACCAGTAGCAACGTACGCGACGTCGCCGAGCTGCTCGGTGACCCCACCACTGCAACCACCCTCAATGCAGAAGACATGAACTGCTCCTCGATGATGCCGAACCCCGTCCGGCCGCCTTTCGCGTTCTGAAGAGCCGAGCCATGCTCGGCTGCATTCGCCTTTGTAGAGCCGAGCCATGCTCGGCTGCTCCACATCAGAACCGGTAACTGATCCGCCCGTACCAGAACGCCCCGATCCGGCTCAGCACGTCGCCCGAATCCCACGTCGTCTCGATGCTCGCCACATCGGTGGCACTGCGCGCGTACGCCGGCACCTTGCGCGTGCGCTTGTCGAACACGTTGTTGATGCCCAGCGCCGCGCTCCAGCCCGCACCCAGTTCCACCGCACCGGAGAGATTGGTCACCAGCACCGGCGGCTGCTTGTACTCCACGCCGTTGTTCAGGCGCTTGATCGGGCCGTAGTAGGTGAAGTCGACATTCGAGCGCCAGCGCCCGTTCTGCCAGCCCAAGCCCGCCACCTGGGTGTAGCTGGGCGTGCGGAAGCGCAGCGCGTACTCGCTGGACTTGGTCAACAGGTTGATGTTGGGCAGCCCCTGCAGCGCCGGCGGAGTATCACTGATCTTCCGGATCGTGGTGCGGCCGACGTTGGCCGCGTAGCTCCAGCGTAGCTTGCCCCACGCGGTTTCCTGGTTCGCTTCCAGGGTCAGCTCGACGCCACGGGTACGGGTATTGCCCACGTTGGTGAAGTAGCTGGCATAGAACGCATCACCCGGCAGGATGCTGATGCCGGCCGACCCCAGCAGTGCATCGATGGTGTTCTTCTGCGCTGCGCTCAGCACCGTGCCGCTGTTGTCGGTGATGCGCGTCGGATCCTGTGCGTTGTAGCCGATCTGGCTGGACTGCCCGAGCTGGCCACGGATATCGATCTGGTACGCATCCACGGCCAGGTGGAAGGCCGGGCTCGGATCCCAGGTCACGCCGAGGCTGTAGTTGGTCGCCTTCTCCGGCTTCAGCGGTGTGGCACCCAGTGCGACCGCCGCCGGCGAAGACACCTGCGCCACCAGCGTGGTACCGCACGGGCAGCTGCCGGTGGCCTGGTAGAACTGCGCGCCCAGGCTGGGCGCATGGAAGCCGTTGCTGACCGTAGCGCGCACACCCAGCGCATCGGTGAAATCGAAGCGGGTGGTCAGGCGGCCGGTCGAGACACTGCCGAAGTCGGAATGGTCTTCCCAGCGCGCGGCCGCATCCAGATACCAGCGTGAGGTGATGTTGGCGGCCGCACCCACGTACACCGCCTTGCTGTTGCGGGTGGCCTTCACCGCGTCCGCAGTGGAATAGCCGACGAACGCTGCAGCACCAAAGCCGGTGTACGACTCCCACTGCCCCGCCCCACGCTCGTACTGTTCATGCTGGTACTCGGCACCTGCGCTCACTTCCAGCGGCGAAGCGAATGCCGCCACCTCGAAGCCACGGCGCAGGTCGAGGTTGGCGATGCCCTGCTGGTAGTCCAGCTTGCCATCATAGAAATCAGTGGGCGAACCGGGGTACGGCAGCGAGTAGTTCACCGAGTTGCGGGTATAGGTGCGTACCGTGCTGCGATTGCCGGTCAGGCTGGCGTCGTAATCCCAGCCCGCGATCTGGCCTTTGACACCCGCGGTGCCGGTGTACTGCTTCTCCTTGGTTTCCAGCACCGGCAGGAAGCCATCGGGAAACACGCTCAGCACACCCGGCGCCTTGTAGGTGGTGAAGATGGTCGCCGGCAGGCGGAAATTCTGGATCGCCTGCGCGGTTCGATCACTGGCGGTGGCATTGGCGTAGAACTGGGCGCTCTCGCCCAGGCCATGGCCCACGTTCACCGCAAACGCCTTCAGCGCATACGATGGCGAACTGAGGATGGTGTTGGCCTCGGCATCGCGGTTGGCCTCGGCCGGGTTCGGCGATGCGCCGGTCGGCAACCGGTTGTTCGGTCGCAGCGCGACCAGATTGCCGTTGGCATCCACCGCCGGATAGCTCAGATAGCCATCGATGTAACGGCGGGTACGGATCGCGTGGTGCTGCCGCGTGGTCTCACCGGACAGGTTGACGAAGCCATCGGCGCCCCACGGCAGGCCCACGTTGGCACGCACGCTGGTGCGCGAGCCATCGCCATCAATGCTCTGCCCGCTTTCCACGGCGAGCTCGCCACCGTGCGCCTGCGATTTCAGGATCACGTTGACCACGCCGGTGATCGCGTCCGAACCATAGATGGCCGACGCGCCATCACGCAGCACTTCCACGTGGTCGATCGCCGAGACTGGAATCAACGCCAGGTCTGCCCAGGCATGGCCGGGGAAACCGCCGCCGTTGGCCCCGCTCACATAGGCACTGGCATTGCGGCGCTTGCCGTTCACCAGCACCAGCGTGTAGCCCGGCGAGAGATTGCGCAGCTGGTAGCCACGGATCAGGCTCTCCTGGTCGCTCTGGTAGCCACCGATCTGGCTGAGCGACGGCAGCGCGCGTTGCAGTGCTTCCAGCAGGTTGGCCTGGCCGGTGGCGGTGAGGTCTTCGGCCGAGATCACATCGATCGGCGTGGAGCTGTTCTTCACCGTACGCGTGCTGGTGCGCGAGCCGGTCACCACCACCGCATCCAGCGTGGACGCTGCCACGTTGGCCGTCGCGGCGGTGGCAGCAGGATCTGCATCGGCGTCAGCCGCATGGCCAGGCGATGCAGCCAGAACGCTGGCGATCAGGACGGCGAGAGTGTTCAGCACAGGGGCATGGGCGGCAGGCATGGGGACTCGTGGGAGTGGGCCGGAAACACGCTTCCATTCAAGGGCCTGTTCACCCACCGCGACAGGCGCGATCGCGTCACCCAGCCGTAACATCCGGCCACCCACATGACCGCTGGTAATGAGGTTAGGCGGCATTGCCGGTGCACTGCTGTCTGTAGAGCCGAGCCCACGCTCGGCTGCTCTACGCGACGGCGTCAGATGCATCCCCCCTGCCGGTATTGAGCCGAGCGTGGGCTCGGCTCTACAAGAGGGGAGCGACCGCTCCATATGTCTGGCAGGCATCACCTCATGCCCGCGCACCACGCAGCGCCACGCATCTCCACCCGTAGCATCAAGCCATGCCCAGCCCACCCGCCGATCCCACCGCGCCGCTCGTCACCATCGTCGCCTGCCACGGCCAGGGGCTGTTCGAATTCGGCTGTGCGGTGGGCCTGTTCGCGCCGATAAGGCCCGAGCTCGGCGTGGCCTGGTACCGCACCCAGCTGTGCGCGGGTGAACCCGGTGCACTGCGCATGCTCGGCAATGTACAGGTGCAGCTGCCCTACGATCTCAGCACTGTTGATGACGCCGACATCATCGTCATTCCCGGATGGCGCGAACCCAGCGAACGCCCGCCGCAGGCACTGCTCGATGCACTCATCCGCGCCCACGCCCGTGGCGCACGCATCGCCTCGATCTGCTCTGGCGCCTTCGTGCTGGCCTGGGCCGGGCTGCTCGATGGCCGCCCGGCCACCACCCACTGGCGCCTCACCGAAGCGCTGGCACGCGACTTTCCGCGCATCGATGTGCGCGAAGACGTGCTGTACGTCGATACCGGCAACGTCATCACCTCGGCCGGCTCGGCCACCGGCATGGACATGATGCTGCACATGGTGCGCAAGGATTACGGCGCGCGCGTGGCCAATCTGGTGGCCGAACGGCTGGTGCTGGCGCCATGGCGTGATGCCGAACGCAGCCAGCGTGTCAGCCGGGCCATTCCCAATGGCGAGCCCTCGCGTCTGGCAAAACTGATGGAATGGATGCGCCGCAACCTGCGCGAGCCGCACTCGCTGGGCAGTCTTGCCGAGCAGGCCGCGCTCAGCCAGCGCACGCTGCAGCGGCAGTTCCTGGAAGCCACCGGCCTGTCACCCATCGACTGGCTGATCCGCGAGCGCGTGGCATTCGCCCGCGAGCTGCTGGAAACCACCGACCGGCCGCTGCAGTGGATTGCCGAGCAGGCCGGCTTTGGTTCGCAGGAGTCGTTCCGCCGGCACTTCCGCGGCCAGGTGGACGCCAGTCCTACCCAATACCGCAGCCAGCATCGCGGCGGAATTGGCGCGGATCGGTTGGTGGGCTGCTGATCCAACGCATCACTCCCGATGATGCGTGAGGAAAGGCTCACGGCAGGCTATGGCGCCCCACGTATAGTGACGGGCGTCACAAGAAGCCCCTTCCATGCTCCACGCATTTGCCTACTCCAGCCACATGTCGGCTGGGCTTTCCGATGAAATGCTCCGGCAGATCGTCTCCCGCTCTGCCACGTTCAACCGTCGCGTGGACGTTACCGGAGCGCTGCTCGTCGACGGGCATCGGTTTTTCCAGTACGTCGAAGGTCCGCCCGACGGCCTGGAGGCGGTCAAGCGCCGCATCCATGACAGTCGCTCGCATGCTGCCGTCGTGCCGGTACTGGACATGGCCATCAGCGCGCGTGCGGTTCCCTATTGGGCCATGACCCGCATCGACACCGGGCAGATCATGGTGTCCGGCCTGGTCAATGCGCGATGGGACGAATTTGGCCATGCCGTTCCGGGCATGGACCAGCTCGTCGGCCTGCTGCGTCCGCACTTTCCACGCATCTGCCCGCTCAGTGCCCATCATGCGTCCGTCGGATCCAGCTGAACCGCCGCCTTGCGCGCGTACTCCCACGCGGCCGCGTGCTCCCTGCACACGTCATCATTCAAGCCGCGTTACCCATCGTTCCTGCCAGATCCACAGCATGCCTGTACCCGCTCAACCTTCAACGGAAACACGTGCCTCGCCCGCCGAGTTGTTCGAGGTCGTCGTCCTGCGTGCAGGCACGGCCCTGTTCGCGATCGACGTACAGGTAGCCGTGGAAATACGCGGCCCCGAGACCTTCGGCCCTGCAGACCCGCATGGCAGGCGGAACCTGGAGGTAAGAGGGCAGCCATTGCCGGTGGCCGACCTGCGCAGGCTCAGCGGGCAACCGGCATTCGATGGCAGCAGCCCAGCCATGCTGCTGATCACCGCCGGCACTGCAACCCTGGCGCTGGCGGTAGATGAAGTGCTGGAGATCGAAACACCGGACGCATCTCCAGACGCAGCCTCGCCGGACCAGGGTCGACCGTTCAACTTCTGCAGCCGGCACGTTCGGCTGGATGCCACACGTTCGGCTGCGCTGATCGAACCGCAGTCGCTGCTGGCTGCGCTCGCGGTGCGGGACTGAGGCGCCTCTGCTCAAGGGCGCCTGCTGCGAACCGTTTGAAACCGCATGCGCCAGCACTGCGCGGCAAAGCCGATCACAAACACCACCGCCAATCCCAGCAACGTGTGCAGCACCACCGGTGCCATCGGCGCAGCCGCAATGGGATGGTTCACCGGCAACCGTGTCAGCGTTTCATTCACGCCTGGCACCAGCGACAGCAGGAAGCTGAAAGACAGCGCAAATGTCGACACGTAGCGCGCTGCTCGACCCAGCCAGCGCAGCCGGGCGGCCAGCACGCCGCCGAACGCCACCAGCAGCACGATCACGCCGAACGCATGGCCTGGATTGAGCCCACCCGTGCTGGAGACGGTCAATGACGTAGCGACCGACAGCACCAATCCCAAAAGATACAGCTTGCCCGAGCGTATGGCGGGGTCGATGGCACGATGGCAAATGAAGGCATACAGGCCGGTGATAACCGGTACCAGGCTGACAGCCGTGTGGATCAAGCCCAACGTGGACAGAGAGTGCGACATGGAACATCTCCAGGGACTGAGTGAACCTACTAGTAGGTAGGTTATTGATTCAAAAAAGAAGGCCTACGTTGCCGCAGGCCCACCACACATCCATCAGGCAGCCGCGCTCACCCGCGCGATGGCCAGCCGTGCCAGCGCAGCAAACGTCGCCGCGTCACCGAAGCCGCGCGCCGCAAGCATCGCGCCATGCACCGATGACATGAACGCCCTGGCCTCATCGGCCGCCGAGCCCTGCAATTGCAGTTGGCCCATGGCAGCGCCCTTTTCCAGCGTGAGCGCCAACCAGCCGCTCAAGTCCTCGAAATGCCCGCGTACTTCATCGGCAATCTCCGCTGGGATCATCGGTGCCTCGGCCGCCAGCATCGCGCAGATGCAGAACGAGGACGTGCCACCGGCGATACAGCTCGACCAGTAGTCCACATAAGCGTTGAGCTCCTGCAGCGGGTCGCCCAGCTGCCGGTCCAGCAGCGCCAGGCCTTCGCGCGCCTCGGCCCGGTACAGCTCAACCACCGTGCGCACCAGGTCTGCCTTGCTAGGGAAGTGGTGATGGATACTGGCCTTGCTGATGTTCACCCGCGCCGACACGTCGGCGTAGCTGAAGCCGTTGTAGCCACCGGCCTCCAGCAGCGAACGGGCGTGGGCCAGGATCTCCTGGGCCTTGGGCGAGAGCGGCTCTTTCATGCCGTCAACCTACTAGTAGGTTGGCTGCCTGTCAACTAGCCGCGGCCGGGTGGGCAGCATCTGGTAGTGCCGGCCGCTGGCCGGCAACTGCACGCACCCAACTCCACCGGGATGCCGGCCAGCGGCCGGCACTACCAAACCCGGGCATTCGTGGCGGGTTTTGACATGCAGGTATTTACCTGCATATAGTCCACTCAAGGGCGGCGCCTGCCGGCCCATGCGAGGAACCTGCAATGGTGGATATCGCACACCGGGTCGGCATCAAGGCCCCCGCAAGCCAGGTGTATCAAGCACTGGCCACCCCCGAAGGCGTGGCGGCCTGGTGGGCTGAAGAAACCCACGGCGACCGCGATGTCGGCGGCACGGTCAAGGCGCGCTTCACGAACAACGGCCAGGAGATCGGTGCGATGGAAATGAAGCTGGAACAGCTCATTCCCGGCGAGCTGGTGCTCTGGCAGTTCCTCGCCGGTCCTGCTGAATGGATAGGTACCCACGTGCGCTTCGCGCTGAAGCAGGAGGGCGACTACTGCATCGTCCTGTTCACCCATGAAGGCTGGAAAGAGCGCGTCGAATTCACCTCCCACTGCAGTACCAAGTGGGCGGTGTTCCTGATGAGCCTGAAAGCACTGCTGGAAACCGGCAAAGGCCAACCCAACCCCCACGACGTCAGGATCGACAACTGGAACTGAAGACTTCCCCATGGCGGTAGACCACGTGCGCGACGCAGACAGGGTGTTCAGGGCGCTGGCCGACCCCACGCGCCGGACGCTGCTGGACCTGCTCTGCGAAGACAACGGCCAGACGCTGGGCCAGTTGTGCGAGCACCTGGACATGGCCCGGCAATCGGTCACCCAGCACCTTGGCCTGCTGGAAGACGCCAACCTGATCAGCACCGTGCGCCGTGGCCGCGAGAAGCTGCACTTCATCAACCCGGTGCCGCTGCATGAAGTCTACGAACGCTGGGTACGCAAGTTCGAGCAGCAGCGCCTGAGCCTGCTGCATGACCTGAAACGAGAGCTGGAAGGAGAATGACGATGTCCGTTGAATCGACCCGCTTCATCCACGTGATCTATATCGCCTCCACGCCACAGAAGGTGTTCGAGGCCATCACCCGGCCCGAGATCGCCCGCCGCTACTGGGGCCATGAAAACGTCTCGGACTGGAAACCCGGCTCGCGCTGGCAGCACGTGCGCGCCAACGAAACGCGCTCGGTCGAACTGGTCGGCGAAGTGGTGGAAAGCAACCCGCCCTCGCGGCTGGTCATCACCTGGGCCGCCGCCTCGCAGGCCGACAACCCGGGCGCCTACAGCCGGGTGACCTTCGAGATCGTGCCCTACCAGGACATGGTGCGGCTGACCGTTACCCACGACGAGTTGGAACCCGGCAGCGGCATGGATACCGGCATCCGCCAGGGCTGGCCGATCGTGCTGTCGAGCCTGAAGTCGCTGCTGGAGACCGGCAAGGGGCTGGATGTGTTTGCGAAGCCGAACTGAGTCGTGCCGCACTCGGCGGCGGAGCGCCATCCGCCGCCAGCGCTCCCCACCCGGTCAATCACTCACTCTGAGTGAACGCCCATAACTGCCATGCACATCCTGCTTGATCCAATCAGCGAGCAGGCGCAGATAGCCGTCGGTGATCCGCGTCGACACGCGGTTGCCCTCGGCATCGGCGCGGAACTCGACCATGCCATGGTCGGTGTCGGGGAACAGGTAGGTCTCGATCGGCTGTCCTGACGCGCGCAGGCGCGACAGGACCGAACGCGTGGCGGCAATCGGCGCGGCGCGGTCCTGCTCGGCCAGCACCCATAGCAGCGGCACCTTCAAACGGCGCAGCGCAGCCTCGGCATCGTAGTCCCAGATCAGCTCCAGGTTGTCGAAGCGCGCGCGACCGATCCGGCGCAGGTCGGCGTCGCTCATGCGCAGCATGTCACCGCTGTATTCGCCACTGATGGTCTTTGACCACGGCGCGGCACCCACCTGCGCACGCACCTTCGCCAGCGCCTCGAAACCTTCACTGAAATGCGTGCGCATCAGCTGCGCGGTGGCCTCTGACAGCTGGCCGACCTGCTTCATCGCCGCTGCATCCAGCTGCATGCGGCGCGCCTCGTCGAACAACTGCTCGCGGTCCTCCTCGATCGGTGACACCACCAGCCCGAAACCGATCGCCACGAAATCCGCCTGCGAGCGCGTCGCCGCCAGCGGCGCGATCCAACCGCCCTGGCTACCACCGAAGTACCCGGCCCGACCGAAACGCCCCGCCGCCAGCTCACGTGCCTTCGCCAAGGCCGCTGCCGCATCGTCAGCCAGCAGCTCGAAGTTCTGCGTGTACTCGCCTTCCGAATCGCCGGTGCCACGCTTCTGGTAGGCAAACACCGAGATCCCCTGCGCCACCAGCATGCGTTGGTAGATCGCCGCCACCGCCATCGTGCGTTCCGAGCCGTGCACCAGCACCACCAGCGGCCGCGTCGGGTCGGCCGGGCCAGCCGGCTCGATCAACTGCCCGACCAGCCTGGTTCCCGCACTGATGAAGGTCGCATCGGTATCGCGGGTCTGCAGTCGCTGCCAGCGCTGCGCGGCTCCCGCAGACGACCTGAAGCTGACCACATCGCCGCTGCAGCTCACCGGTGTGTTGGCATCGCCTGTGGCACCACGTCGCCCGTCCAGCATCAGATAACGCTGGCCCGTGGCCGGTGCCGCAGCGGGTGCGCCCAGCACCACGATGTTGCCCTGCCCGTCACCGTAGGCGCTGGCCGTGCACAATGCAGTGGCTGCAGCGGGCAGCGCCGCAGACAGAAGTACCGCCGTCAGCAACAGGTTTGTTCCCATCAGTGCCTCGGACCTCGGTCGAAGTGTGCTGCCCAGCGCCAGCAGCAGCGAGATGCAGCGTAGCGCGTCCGGTGGTTGGCGTCATCGTCCTACAGTCCGGGCGCGTTGCATATTTCGTAGGCGTCCGATGGAAGCCTCCCGGCCCTGCGGCGAGGCTGATGCCCCCTTGAACCGCATCATCGATGCCGCAACTCCCCGGACGCGCATGATCCCCTCCCGAATCACCCTGGGCCTTCTGGCCTCTCTCACCGCAGCGCCTGCGTTCGCCGCGCTTCCAAACTGCCCCTACCAGTTCTGGTCTCCGCCTTCCCTCAAGTACAAGGAAAAACTACCCAACACGCACGCTCCGGGCGACAACACCTGCAGGAACACGGAGCTTTCCATCACGGATTGGTACTGGATGGACCGGGTCGAGCTTCCCGATCGCTTCCGGAACCTCAGGATCAAGAACATGTCCGTCTACCCGTCAAGCGTGGTGGAGATCCAAGGCCCGATCTACAACGTTCCGGGCGGGCCATTGAAGCTGCCCAGCGGCGAATCCATCGAGTTCCACGCCAACGCTACTGGTAGCGAGGGCGCATGGCTTGAATGGCAATCCAGCCTCGAGCTGAGCGTGCCCAACCAGCAACGCTGGCAGATCCCGACCAGCAAGCACCTGGTCTCCTTTGTCGTACTGCGCGATGGGCAACATGCTCGCGAGCTGCTACTGCCCAACCAGGGCACGGCCTATCAAACCATCGTGATCGACAACCTAGCGACCACGCCGACAGAGGTACTGGGTGGGGGTACGGACTTCCTCGACCAGCGAATCACCGTCCACCGCAAGCAGCTGGCGCGTGCGGAGTATGATCCCGCCAGGAAGGTGTGGACGTGGGTGCACGCACCGTACTACCACAACAACGACCCTCGGACCTGGGAGCACCGCGTTTCTTCCCGCACTATCGTGGAATTCAGCGATGGCAAGTGGGCGGGACTCATCACGCTGCCCCGTACACGTTCTGATCGCGACAGGATGATCTATCGTTCAAGCGCCTCCATCGACTCCGTCATCCGCCTTGACTACGGTGCACCCCAGGTGATCCTGCGCAAGGGTGACGAACTCGAGTTCGTCTTCCTCGCCGAACTGGGACATTGGCAGCTTGTTCGCCGGAGTGGGAAGGAGGTGAAGTTCCATGAGCTGCGCAATGGAAAGCTCGAGGAGAAGACCTCGTTTGTCCGCGTGGTGGTCGGCTCTCCCAATACGTCTTACCGGACGCTGACCCTGCCCAAGCCGGAGACCGAACGGCGCGTGCTTGTGGAGAACACGGCGCTGTGGCAGATCGATGTCGCCCACGGCACGCTGCGCGAAACGGTACGGCCACGCGAACAGGTTGCGTTCCGGGTCAATGACAAGGGCGTTTGGGAGCGTGAAACAACCACCATCGATCTACTGTTCATTGTCGACCAGCAGGTGGAAGCCGTTGGTGGGATGGGCGGCGCATTGAAGCTCATGGAGGAGAACCTCAAGCTGACCAATGAGGCCCTTGAAAACTCGGGCGCCACCTTCCGCTATCGCCAGGCCTACACGTTGGCGGACGATTTCACCTTCCCGGGCGTGGAGTCATTCGATATCGCCTACCGCCTGGCGCACGACCCCGACGTGACGGCCATCCGCAAGCTGATCAGGGCCGACGGCGTCTACTACGGCGGCACGCTCAACACCAACAAGCGGCTGCCGTGCGGCAACGCATACGCAGCCCCCTCTCAGGGCATCTACTCGATTGCCACATCGCTGCTGTGCCCCACCACCACGCTGCGCCAGCAGGTCGCCTACGGCCTGGGCATGCCCAAGGCGCAGCCGCGCCAGCCGGTACCCGTCATTGGCTACGGCAATGAATTGCCGTACTACCCGACCCCGAACAGAGTGCTGCCCGACGGCTACCGCATGTTCAACCCTGGGCAGGAAGGCTATGTGGACAGGATGAACGAACGCGCCGAACTGGTCGCAGGATTCTCCGACCTGCTGTAAGTACCCCTGCCGCCCGGGTTCGCCCGGGCGGCAGCCTCCAAGGCCGGCGCACCGCTGCATACGCCAGATGAGCAGGAACGACGCGTGAACCCGGTTCCGACCGCGCTCCGACGCCGCCCGCCACAGCATCGCCCACAGGCTCCCCAGGCGACGTTCGATGAGTGCTTCAGACGCAGATTCCCTGCACAGCAAAGTGGCGGCGGTCACCCTCGGCTTCTGGGTGATGAAGATCGCCGCCACCACCCTCGGCGAGACTGCGGGCGATCTGCTGTCGATGACGCTCAGCCTGGGCTACGTGGCCAGCTCGGCCATCCTGCTGGCGATCTTTGCCGGCCTGCTGGGCATGCAGTTGTCGGCGCGGCGCTTCCACCCGGTGCTGTTCTGGTCGGTGGTGCTGGCGACCAGCACCGCCGGCACCACCCTGTCGGACCTGATCGACCGCACGCTCGGCCTGGGCTACGCCACCGGCGCCAGCCTGCTGGCCGGTTGCCTGGCGCTGGTGTTGCTGGCCTGGCGCATGTCGGAGAAGTCGATCTCGGTCAGCAATATCGCATCGCGCCGCGCCGAAGGCTTCTACTGGACCGCCGTGCTGTTCTCCAACACGCTGGGCACCGCGCTGGGGGATTTCCTCGCCGACGATTCCGGGCTGGGCTTCACCGGCGGCGCACTGCTGATCGGCAGCCTCATCGCGCTCACCGCACTGGCCAGCCGCATCAAGGGCATCAACCGGGTCATCCTGTTCTGGATCGCCTTCGTGCTCACCCGCCCGTTCGGCGCCACCTTCGGCGACCTGCTCACCAAGCCGCTGGAAAAGGGCGGGCTGGGCTTCGGTACGGTCGGCTCGTCGCTGGTGCTGTTCACCATCCTGTTAACGCTGGTGACGCTGCAGCGGCGCACCCAACCGGCCAGCTAACGCGCGGTCCAGGCCCCATCCACCGGCAGCGCCGTGCCGGTGATCTGGGCAGCGGCATCCGAGGCCAGGAACACCACCATCTCGCCCAGCTGCTCGGGCGTCACAAACTGCAACGACGGCTGCTTCTCGGCCAGCAGCGCACGCGCGGCGTCCTCCTGATTCAGGCTCTCGCGCTCGGCCAACGCAGTGATCTGCTGCTCGACCAGCGCCGTTCGCACCCAGCCTGGGCAGATCGCGTTTGCGGTGATGCCGGTGCCCGCATTCTCCAGCGCGGTCACCTTGGTGAACCCCACCACGCCATGCTTGGCCGCTACATAGGCGGACTTGTTCACCGAGCCGACCAGCCCGTGCACCGACGCGATGTTGATGATGCGGCCGGCGCCCTGCTGCTTCATGTGCGGCAGCGCCGCCGCCGTTGCATGGAACACCGCCGACAGGTTCAGCGCCAGGATCGCATCCCACTTGTCGACCGGGAATTCCTCGATCGACGCGGTGTGCTGGATGCCCGCGTTGTTCACCAGGATGTCGATGCGGCCCATCGTCGTCACGACGCGGTCGATCATCGCGCGCACCGCCTCGCCCCGGGAAAGGTCCGCGCCATCGTGCACCACCCGCACGCCGAACTCAGCTTCCAGGCGGGTACGGATGCGTTCGATCTCCGCCGCATCGCCGAAGCCATTCAGCACGATATCGGCACCTTGCCGCGCCAGCGCCGTGGCGATGCCAAGACCGATACCGCTGGTGGAGCCGGTGACCACCGCAACCTTTCCACTGAACATGGGTGAGCTTCCATTGGGCGTAGGTGGCCAGTGTAGCTTCACCGGCGCGCCCCTTTAAGCGACGCTACCTTGGTCAATCAACGGTTAGAACGCGTTGGGTACCCGCGGAGGGAAGTGTCCAGCGTTCATTCAAAACGGTACACCTCAGAGGGGGCGCAGTCGTGGCCCGCTAGCGATACTGTCCGACTCCCACATAGGGCAATGCATCCATGCTTTGTCCGGCGGATCGAAATCGAACAGGTCCGAAAATAGCTTCTGCAGCCGTTCTACTCCCCCCACCGCCAACCGGGGGGGGCGCCTTTCATCCAGCAGATGAGGACAAGGACCAACACTACGGCCCACGTGTAGAGCTGAAACGCGATGGGCTCGCGAAATGGAGAGAACAGAAACGGACCCGCCAGCAGCAGGCCGAATGCGACTGCGTACACCAGCCAGCCCTGCCACGCGCACGGCATCCCCCAACCCCATCCGTACTTTTTCCTGGTAAACCAGTACTTCCTGCTGATCATTGCAATCTTCCTCGATGGCCGCCGGTCTCACGTACCTGATCCAAGCATGCATTGAGCTGTTCATGAAGACGTCGGTCCAGAATCAAGTCAGTATCCCCTCTGGTTGTGACGAGAACAGAGCTACGGTCCGTGCGCAGCACGAAGACGTTGCGACCGTTCTGCATGCGGAACTTGCCAAGTTCAACGCCCCCTGTGCTGGTCCCAAGTTGCCGGTGAGGCAGCGTGATCCTTGAAGCATCGGAAGCGTCCTGCCACGAGACACTGGAAAGCGGGAGCTGCAGTCGGACAAACGCTGCTGACCCAATCAGCTGGCCATCTGTAACGGCGATGTACGCTGTTCGCGCTTGATATACGAGGCCAAAGGCAACTACGACAACAACGGCCAGCGCCGAGCCGAGCGCAATATTCCTGGCTGGCACCCCGCCAGAGCGGGGGGCCAGCCATACTGCGATCAGAACCACGGCTGCTGCCACGCATATGCCGAGAGGAAGCGCATAGGCATGAATCAGGGAGACGTCCAGCGTGGATCGGCACATCATCATGAACTACTCCGCAGAGATTGACCGCATGCCGTAAACGTAAGTCGCTTCGACAATCGTCTCAAATGCATCTTCTTCATAGGTGACAAGGCCGACGTTTCGCATCGCGCGCAGGAACGAGCGAACCTCGTTCTTTATTACGAGTTTTGCGTGTTCGTCGTAAAGGCCGGGGGCTCCCAGGATGGAAGCTGCACGATGTGCAACGTCGCAACTGTCGCAGATGTCACCGTCCAGCCGACTCAGCTGGCCGTTGAACACATGATTGTATGACGGTATCTGGGTCTCGTTTCCGGCAACCACTACCTGGTTCACAACGGCAACCATGGTGAATGCAGCCACGGCTACGGTCACACCAACAATGGCGTCAACAGCCGCAACCACAATCACAGCCGCGCCAACAACCGCTTGACCAGGGGCTGTCCGCAGAAGCTCCGCCACACTGGCGAGGGCCGCGAGGTCTGCCGTTGTAGGAGGCTTGTCAGTAGCTTTGATGAAAGCGAGTACCGATTCGGCATCGGGAGACTCGTCCCCAGAAAGCTCCATCACGCCGCGGATCATGTCTATATTGCTCTGGAGTGCGTGCTGCATCTTCATGGTGAGCACGTCTTCCTTTGGACGCGCCAACGCACCAGATGCCTGGAGATAGTTCAACATTTGCGTATAGTCACGGCGTTTGGCCGCGTCTTGTACATCCCTATCCGACAGAGCAACCAGCAGAGCCAGAGATGGTGCGTTCAGTGTCTCTTTGCTGGTGTCGAACCCAAGCGTGGAAAGATATCGACCAGGATTGGTGTTGAAGAGCGAACGCTTCTTCTCGTCAGAAAACATATCGACAGCAGCGGCACTCAACTTTGACCAGTGATCCCAGCCGGCTGCAGGCATGCCGCTACGCGAGAGTGGAAGAAGCATTCGTGTTGCGTTGACATCCGTGCCGCCGGTAAGGCTCGCAGGTGTGCCGAACACCCTCTTGTCGCCCGCGGCAGCCGCCGCCCCGGAAATTGATGCAGCAGCACTGGCCGCGAGTGTGGACTGGATGAACTTCCGCCGCTTCATTTGAACGCTCCTTGTTGCCGGGAAAGGGTGTCTACTGCCTTACCGAGTGCGTGGCGACTCATTACCTCTGGAATGAACTTCTGGTAATCCGATTCAAGTCTTGCGCGCACTTCACTGTTCTTGTGAAGCACTGCGCAGTCGTGGCACATGTGCACCGATCCATTCAGTAGTTCATCGGCTTTCTCTTCGCCCATCACGCGCCTGATGATCTCCGCAGGGCCGTCCACTCTGATCCAGAACTTGAGGAAATCGTCCGTTTGAGAGAGATAGGCGTTGCTGACGCCATCCTCGAGACGCCCAACTTTCATCTCTGGGATGTGCTCAAGTGTCAGTCCGCAACAGGCAGCGACTTCCTTGTAGGGCGTGACAACGATGTTGTCATGAATCTGGTGGCACGGGGCTATTCGCAGGTGCTGTGGAACCGTATTCTCGCGCTTGACCTGATCGCTTTTGAACTCCATCCAGCTGTTTGACTGCAGTTGCAAGCCCTTCTTCAGAAGCATCCGTATTGTCGAATCCTCGGCGAAGGTCGCCATTGTTCGACCGTCTTCCGTGTCTGCCTCCACCGTCACGAGAACGTGCAGCCCCGCAGTGAGGCCGGCCTCGGCAGCATTGACCACGGAAGAATGAGGTACCCACTCCTGATGATCTTTGCCGGAGCTGATATTGAGCTCTTTCAATCCTGCGGTTGAAAGCTTTTCAGCCCAACGCTTCGCGGTGGATCGGGTCTTCGCCCAGGAGCCATTCGATACCATCCGCGTGCCGAGCCCTAGCGATGTCGCTTCGGCTATCACACTGATCAAATCGTCTTTGAGAAGTGTCGCCTCGCCGCCGGTGAAGACGATGACAGACAGCGAGGGGAAGGAGCCTTTGGCATCATGAAGCGCTGTGATCATCTCATCGCGACTGAGCCTTCCTTTGACCGTCGGGCTCGACTCGAAACAGCACTGAACGCATGCCGCAGTGCAGCGATAGGTTGTGATAAACGTCAGCGTCCTGGGCGATAGCACCTGGGTAGCGCATAAATCCATTTTTGCTTCTCCATGTTACTGGCAAGGGCCAATCCGGGCCGCCTGTGGACACTACGACGGGTCCAAACAGCAAATCCACCATAAGGGATATTTCGGAAGATTGAAACCCCGCAGATCTTCGATTGCATATTTGACGTGAGAACGCCTACGGGCGCTCATGGCCCGACAGCCTCATTACTTCTGGGCTTTAAGCCAACGTGCGAGATCGCTGATCATTACCGGGTCCACGTTTCCGGGCTGCATGTATTCCTGGGGGGAAGCCGGGCCATCACCTGCAATGCCGAGGTGGTTGAGTGCGGAATACTCTCTCAGTTGCACTTCCTGCTGCCCCTCCAGCGATTCGTTCCACATGCGCCAGTCAATCGCTGTTACCTGAAAATCGCGGCCACCATGCAATAGAAGCAATGGTTTCCGGAGTGACCTGGCGTCGCCGCGCGCGTCAACTGCTTCGATGCTCTTCCAGAAGGATTGGGGTGCACCCAGCGGGAGCTTGCTGGCCTCAACTTCCTGATCACCCAAAGCAGCCGCGATTTGTGTATCCAGCATGGCCAGCTGCTCTTCCGCTTTTGGCCCAAGCTGCCCGTCTACCGAAAGGAGGCGGCGGGTCTGCTCTGGAATAATCTGCAACAGGCTTCGCGCGGGTGCGGCCCATAGGACTACCCCTCTCACTTCAGGTGATCGCTGGGCGATGCGCGGCGCCAGCATCGCGCCTTGGCTATGGCCCAGCACAAATAGACGCTTGCCATCTATGCTTCGATCAGCGCCCAACGCCGTGAGCGCGGCAACCGCATCGTCGGTTGTTTCATCATCAATGCTGAAGTCGCCATTAAGATCCTGGGGGCGCGCACGGCTTCGCTTGTCGTATCGAAGTACTGCGATACCCTGCGCGGCGAGACCGCGCGCGACGTCCAAGAAGGGCCGATTGGGTCCAACGGTTTCGTCACGATCCTGCGGTCCTGAGCCATGCACCAGCACAACGGCGGGAAATGGGCCTTCTCCTTTGGGAAGCGATAGCGTGCCTGGAAGCGCACCGCGTGCCTGTGGAACGATGAAATCGATCTCATGGTAGCTGGCATTGGCCGGGGCCGGCGCCGCTTGTTCGGGCGCGGCGGGCCGCAACATTAACCCGGCGACTTTCTCCTGTTTGTCGACCACCACTTGTGCAACAAATCGACCGTTGCTGAACTGCAATGGCACCAACACCAGCTGCATGCCTTCATGAGTGCTGATCGCTGCCAGGCCACGACTCTTCAAAGTCCCCAATGAGTTCCACAGGGTGCTGAGAGATTCCGCCGGTACCGCTTCGGCCATTTGTGGAGTGAACATTGCTTCGGCTTCAGCGATGCGCCCAGCCTCCAGGTGATCGAGCAAGCGGGCTACGACTTGCTCAGGCTCTGCTGCGACCGCTGAATGAACAAGCATCGTTAGCGACAAGATCAACATCCCAATGCGCTTCTTCAATGTTATAGCTCCATCTTGACGCTGCCCAACAGAGGTAGTCAGCGTCGACGTGATAGCGCTCACCAACCCAGTTCTGGCGGATTCGTTGAGTCGAGGCAGCGCATACGCAGTTCATCCTGAATGACGCCATCATGGATGCATGCGGGTACGGAGGTCAACGTTTGCTAGAGGTGGCTGCGATTCTTGGTTGGAGATGGGTCGCAAGCAAGCGGGGATATTCGTCTAGAGCGCGCTACGAACTTTGAAGCAGATATACCCCTCGCTGACACAGGCCGGCTTCACAGCCTGACCGGTCACATGCTGGACCTTCCGAGCCAGAGTGCCAACCTGCGCGCGCTCCTGCTCATTCGCCAGCACGGGCAATATATGGCCGAGCGTGTCCACGGCAATGTGAAACTTGCTTCCATTCTTGCGTTTATTGTCGTCATAGCCTGCGCGCGGGCCACCCCCGCACGTCGATTGCGCAACAAACGCCCATTTCTCATCGATCACATCGGTCGAACATGGGCTGCGCGCTGTGATGCCATTGCAGTGACACTGTTCATACCGAACTTCAAACACGCTCTAGAAGAGAACGCTCGCTCGATCAACGGTCGCGAGCGGATTAGCCTTCCGCACCGCCTCCAGGAACAGCAGGAAATCGCGGTTGAACAGCGTCAGGTTGTTGGTGAACGTCACGCACTTTCTGCCCGAAGCTTTGCTGAAGCACACCTGCCAGACATAGCGCCCGTAGATCCTGTCGGACGTTCGTGTGACTGAGGTGATCTGCGAGAGCGGAACCGCCGTGGGCACTGGCCCACGCCGCAGGTAAAAGGACGCCGCATCAAAGAAGTAGTGCTCGCGATCCTCTTTGCCATCCACCATCACCAAGGTCATGGACCTACCGGAAATCCGGCGCGGAGCGTGCAAACGCAGCCCCGAGTTCACGGACGAGCGAGCACTTGCTGCCATTCGCCGAAGGGTGAACCAGAGAATCACCAACGGAAGCGCCGCGAGCACAATGAAACCCACGGTCTTCAAAACAGTTTCCAGCGTGCTGGACACACAGATCTCCAGGATGAACGTTCAAGCGATGCCCAAGTAGATCCACGCCATGCGTGGATGACTCTCCCTCAACGCCTTTTCACTTCCAGTGATCCGGCCCCAGGAACGGCAGGCTCAACACAAACACCGGAACCGCCACAGGGATCAACGCGGCCCCCAGCACCTTGCCCGCCGCCGAACCCACACCCGGCTTGTCCTCCCTCTCCGGCAGGATCCGCTGCGCCCGCGCATTGATCGGCTGTGCCAGCTTCCCCTTCTCTGCCAGCGCCGCAGCATCCGGCAACTTCACCCGCTCGCCGTCGCCCTCGAACAGCGCGCTGTAATAGCCGCCGCCCTTTCTTGAAAGATTGCAGGCCCGGTCAAACGCCAGCGCGTAACGGGTCCGGTCCATCGGCAGGTAGTAGCGCGCCCGCTCCTCCACGGCCTTGGCCTCACGCGGGGTGACCTCAATCCGCTCCAGCTTGAACTGCGCGGCCTGTTGCGCCGTCACCTGCTCCGGCCGCAGCAGCAGCGCATAGCTGCCGTGCACCTTGGCCTTGTTGGCCGGGTCGCGCCAGTCTTCATGGAAGTACATCTGCGCGCAGGCCACCGCCTCGCGCAGCGGACTGTCCATCAGCGCGCGGTACTCGCGGAACGGTGCGGCATTGAAGCGCATCGGCTCGTCATAGCGCGGCAGCAAGTACAGCTGGCCGTCGTTGGCCACGAACGCACTGGTGATCTCGCGGCTAGAAGCGTGCTCCTCCGGGCCACTGGCACAGCCGGACAGCAAGCCAAGGCACAGGGCGGAGAGAATGAAGAAGGACGTTCGCATGTCGTGTTCGAGGGCTTCCCTGGGAAAATGGCCCCGCCCGAAGGGACGAGGCAAGCCCGTCATGGTGCCATGTCGGCCTTGCCATGCCCAATCAGTGCGACTCCACCACACCCACGACGCGGTCAAACCTGCCGTTGCGCAGGTCCTCACGACTCAACCAGAACGTGGCCTGGCCACAATCACCAAAGACCAGGTCAATCACCGGGTCACACGCCAACTGCAGCAGGCAGACCGCGTCGCCCTCGCCTTCCACGTCGGGCACGATGCCGTGCAAGCGCGGTACGTGCCCCAGCATCTGGTGCACCCGCGTCTCGGCGCAGCGCTTGCGGCCATCAGGCAACGTGCCCAGGCTTTCATCAAACGGCAGATGTTCGTCCTGCAGGTGGCGGTACATCAGTGCGGGTATGCGCGCGGCCGCAGCCGGCGAGCCCGCCGCGTAGGCAACTGCCGCCAGCAGTCCCTTGGTGAACGCCCGGCCCATGCCCAGGTCGGTCAGCGTCATACGCTCGAAGTCGTCGCTGATCTGTCCGATAACCCACTCACGGAATGCCTCCCGCGTTGCATCATCCGGGGCTTCATCCAGACCAATGGCGGCGGCGCGCTTCACCCATGCGTGTACATCGGCGTAATCAATACCCCCGCGCTTGCCTGCACGCCGTTCATTACCGATCACCCGCGAAAGGCGGTCAATGATGATGCCTACCTGGGGAAAATCGGTCTGGTAACGCAGCCATTGCACCGGGAACGTCCACGCAGGTGACTGCGGGCGCTCCCATTCCGTGGCGGCGTCCGCGCGCGGAAACAGGCCCGTGGCCGCCACCACCGCACCCAGCCGCATTTCGTCCAGGCGCGAGGGGTAGATCTCGTAATACGGCCGATCCTCCTCACCCGGCGGCAGCTCCAGCTCATCCGGCCAGGTATCCATGTGCCGCGCCACCAAGGGCCATTGAACATGCACGCACGGCCCGTCTTCCTCAGGCAGCAGCCAGGCAGGATTGCGGTGCGCATGGTCCGAAGGGCCTTCATCCAGAATCGGCCGCATGCCGTCCGGCAGCGCACGCACGTGCCGATCGGCCGCGACCTCGGGCGCGTACAGCACACGCACGCGTTGCTGTGGTTCGTCCGTGTCCCATATCTGCTCTTCGTCGTTCATGGCGAAGAAGAACAGCATGCCTTGCGAGGGCATATCGGGATCCACGCGTGGCAGCTCGGCGCAATCGATCTGCGCCAGGAAGTGCATCGGCGCCGCTTCGCCGTAACTCTCGCCAACCGGCCAATCCATCCCATCGGGCAATTGCGGCAGACCGCCTAGACGGCTGCGAACCCTGGGGAATGCCGCCGGCGGGTAGAAACGCTGCAGCACCAGGGCCGGGGTTCGGTGCTTGGCGAAGAAGGCCTCAAGCACGGCTTCGGCATGGTGGTCGCGCTGGTCAGCGTGGTACATTGAATCTGCCTGAGCATCCATTTCGGTGACGTCCTTTTGAGTCTGGATCGAGCGCCACAGGTATATCACCACCCGGCCTGCCTGTAGCGCCCGGCGATGATCCAATCACCAGCGCGCCAGATTGCTCCTTGGTTAGCGAAATGAGCCAGCGGTTGCGGGCCGTGCGTCTTGCCCAAGGGCCAGGTCAGCCACCCGGCAGGGCTTTGAAGAAGCGCCGCGACATAAGCCGCATTTCCAGTATGCCGATTGCGGCATCCGTGGGTCGCCGCCCCCTTCAGCCGTGCCGGCGCAGTCGGCATCGCGATTGCCGCCACGTCTGTCGCAATCGCCAAACACTTTGCCCCGCTACTGGGGAACCGATGAAGAAGAAAGCCCACTCTTGAAAGGAGAGCGCGTAAATGAACGCTGATGATGTGAAGTCAGTACCGATGATGGACCCGCTCGCGAACCAGCACACCGGTGGATCGAGTGCATCCAGACGCACCATCTACGTAGATCTTGATGGCGTAATGGCCGACTTCGACGCGGCATTTCCCGCCCTGTTTGGCCTGGACCACCGCGTGCTTGCCGACGATGAAATGTGGGGGCATATCAACAGCCACCCGTCATTCTTCCGCGACCTTCCGCCGATGCACGGTGCAGTGGAGTTCTTCCACAGCATCCACCACTTGAACCCGGTGATTCTCACGGCCTGCCCGAAATCGAACTATCCACTCGCTGCCATGCAGAAGCGGCAGTGGGTCCGCGAGCACCTGTCAGCAACCTGCCTGGTGTTGCCTGTGCTCGGCGGCAGGCACAAGCCTCTTTTCATGCACCAGCCAGGCGATGTTCTGATCGACGATTTCGAAGCGAACTGTGATGCCTGGACAGCGGCCGGAGGCGTGGCGATCAGGCACGCCGGCGATTGGACTGCGACGCGTCACGCGCTTTCCCAGATTGAAGATCTGTCAGGGGCAGCGCTGGCGAAGGGCTGATGCCCTCTCTGCCGACCACGTTGGCACTTCCATAGACAGGCCGAGGCGTTGGCCCCTCGGCCCACAAGGCCGGCACCCTGCTTCGTAGCCCCCTTACTTCAACCGCTCCACCAAGCGCTGCCCCACCTCCAGCGCCGAAGCAGGGTTCTGCCCGGTAATCAGCTCGCGGTCCACCACCACATGCCCGGTCCACGGCGTGGTGTTGCTGCTGAACGTCGCACCCGCCCGCTGCAGCGCGGTCTGCGGGTAGAACTTCATCTCACCGCCGCCCAGCAGCGGCTTGGCCTGCTCCTCTTCCTGGTTGCTGATCACCGTCATCTGGTAGCCGCTGTAGATCCACTTCGGCGTGGCCGGCGTCGCACCCGCTTCCAGCGTCGCCACGAAACCCGCAGCATCCGGTAGCGTGGACAGCAGCGCGATCGGCCCGTGGCAGACCAGCGCGGTAGTCTTGTTGCGCTGGTGGAAGTCGGCCAGCAACCGGCCCAGCGCCGGGCTCTTCAGCAGGTCCTGCATGGGCGCGTGGCCACCGGGGATGTAGACCGCATCGAAGCGCGCGTAGCCCTGCTGCTCCACGCGCGCCAGGCTGACCACCGGCGAAGCGGTCGGTGAGGTCAGCGCCAGCTTCTCCAGCAGCTCCTTGTGCAGCGTCAGCTGCGCGGCATCGTTGCCGAAGTACGCCGGCGTCACCGAAGACGCATCCACCGTCGGTGCCCGCCCCTGCGGCGTGGCGAAGGTCACCTGGTGGCCTGCGTCCAGCAGCAGCTTGACCGGCTGCATCAGCTCGTTGAGATAGAAGCCGGTGGACAGCACCTTGCCATCCTTCAGGTCCAGGTGGTTTTCGTCGGACAGCACCACCAGCACGTTGGCAGCCTGCGCGCCGCTGGCGGCCAGGGACAGGGCCAGCGCTGCGGCCAGCCGGGTCTTCAGGGTCATGGGGTAGCTCCTATTGGGGAATGGCGGCCACTTTATTCATCGCCCCAGCGGCGATAAATTGGCCCCATCGCAAAACATCTGTTCCCCGGAGAGCCAAATGAGCCGCAAGTTCGACTACCTGGGCGATGTGGAGGTGTTCCTGGCGGTGGTCGAGCACGGCTCGTTCACGGCCGGCGCCGTGGCGCTGTCCACCACGCCCTCGGTGCTGAGCCGCGCGGTCACCCGCCTGGAAGCGCGGCTGGGCCGGCAGCTGCTGCAGCGCACCACCCGCCGCGTGGGCCTGACCGACGCCGGGCGGCTCTATCTGGAACAGGTGCGCACCGCCTTCGGCCTGCTGGACGACGCCGAGCGCGACGTACTGGCCCAGGACGGTGCGCTGGCCGGCCGCGTGCGGCTGAGCGTGCCCACCACCTATGGCCACTACCGGCTGCCGCCCGTGCTGGCGCGCTTTGCGCAGCAGTACCCGCAGGTGCAGGTGGAACTGAACATCACCAACCGCAACGTGGACCTGGTGGCCGAAGGCTTCGACCTGGCCATCCGCCTGGGCCAGCTGCCGGACAGTGGGCTGGTGGGGCGGAAGCTGGAGGATGCGCCTTTGGTGCTGGTGGCTTCGCCGGACTACCTGCAGCGCCAGGGTACGCCGCAGACGCTGGACGACCTGCAGCAGCACCTGTGCCTGCCGTTCGTGATGCCGCGCACCGGGCGGCTGGCACCGTGGATCTTCCGCGACGGCGGGCGCGACGTGGACTGGCTGCCGCGTTCGTCCATCGAGACCTCCGACGATGTGCTGGGCGTGGTGTCGCTGGCCGAACAGGGCATCGGCATCTGCCAGAGCTATGAGTTCATCGTGCGCGAGCGGATGCAGCGTGGGCAGCTGGTGGAAGTGCTGCCGCAGCTGCGCGGGCGGTCTAGGCCGTTCTCGGTGATCTATGCGCCCCATCGGCGGCAGTCGGCGGCGGCGCGGGCGATGATTGAGTTGCTGGTGGGGAATGCGGCGGAGGCTGGCGCTGTTTGAAGCTGCGAGCTTGTTAACAGTGTCGGGTTTGAACCGCTTTTCGGGATGTGCGGCTGATCGCGTGCCGCTGCTTGGCGAGGCGGACTAAGAACTGTTGCAAAGAAGGCTGTCGCGCTATTCGCTTGTGGCATGGGCGATTGCGCCACTTTGATTCGCCATCAGCACAGCAGCTGCGCGAATGCGTCTGCTGGCGTCGCGTGCTGCACGAATGGTGCGTGCAACAATAGTTCTTCGCTCTCGGATTCAGCGATTCCTTCGCGAATTTCTATTGGCATTCGGAGCGGCGGCGTAAACACCATGGCGCGCCACCGACAACGGGTGGCTCGGGTCTGCAAACCCGAAGAAAGCGATGTCTGTAGTTTGCGCTTGCCCGTCGGCACCGTCCTTAACCGGTGCCGGCGGGCAATCCGTCGGCCTTTCTGGCGGGCGGTGCGTGGGGGCTTTCGGGCCCACCGGTTTATGACATCGCTTCTTCCGGTTTGCAGCCACGCATCGTCCGCCACCTCTTCACGGTGGCGCTGTTAAGCACAGCCACGGAAGCCGACGCCATGAACGAATCCGACACTTTCTCCTCGTACACCGTTGTTGAGCCCATCAACGACGACACTCCCCTGCCCGACCTGAACTCCCTGCTCGGCATCCTCAAGCGCATGCGCGGCTGCGAGGGAGCCGATGGGCACCCGTGGCCAGAGACCGATGTGTCACCCGGCCGCCGCGTGAGCCTGGCGAGGAGCGAGCGCGCGATGGTGGGCGCGCTGACGGTGCTGGAGGTTCTGCATGCAGCGGACCGCTGCCGGGTGGCAGCGGATCCGGAACGGCATTTGGATGAGGGGGTTGTGGATGGGCTATTTCTGGCCTGCCGAGGGTTGGTTGAGTGGGCGTGCCATGAGGTTAGGCCGGAGTGATCATCCTTGGTCACATCGATGCCTGCTGACGAATCTAGCGCCCGCCTCCGCTTAATAGAGGACGTTTAACGCCCTTGTTAAGCCGTGCCACGATTCGGCGTCAGCCTAAATGAAGTGCAAGGACGAGACATGCTTCAGAAGCTCGCGAGTTCTTCTAAGCTAACGATCGGGGTTGCTGCAGCGCCAATTAACTTCTTTAGCTCCTCAATGTGGATCGTTGACTCTTCGAGACTTATGAAGAAGTGGTTGGATAGCATCGCAGATAGTCGATTGACCTGCGCACTACCAGGGAACTCCGCCTCTGGGGTTCGAGCCCCGTGTATAAGCAGGTCTGGGCTGATAGGCAAGAAGATCTGATCAAGGAGGACACGCTTATCAACGTTACCCAAGGCCACGCGGGGCCGTGACTGACTGTCTAAGGCGGCGACCGCGCAATCACCGAGTACAAACGACTCCTCGGTTGTCTCAACCAAGGTGTATGAAAAATCATCAAAAAACGAGCTCCTCTTGTCCAATGCGCTCGTATCAGTAAAGACGCGAGACAAAGCCCCATTCGCAATCGTTGCTGCCTTCGATTCCAGATAGTCGAACAGTTGGTGTGATAGTGCATTGAAATCTTCGAGAATTCGGGGCTTACTACTTTCAAGCTCTCTCTTTATCTGCGGCCTGATGATGGCCCTCATGGCTGCGCGTCTATTTCTGTCAACCATACCGAACTCTTGCAACTGCTTATCTATCTGCGTGTCAATCCAGGCCGCGTCATTTATTTGTTCATCCAGCGCCTCTAGAGCCCAAGCCTGCTCAGCGGCCTTCTTTCTTAAAGTGCTAATCATGGCTGGCGCAAGCTCTTCCATCGCGTTTCGCATCTTGAGCGTGCGAATCGATAACGCGCCGAAAAGCATGGAAATATCACCACTCTCAGGCAATTCTTTGGTGCGCAACACCCGATCCAGAATTCCTCCAAGAATCGACTCGTTTGCTGTGATGTTGTCGTCAGCGCGGGTGTCTTCGATCGTTGAATAAAAGTCACGAATCGCGCCAACTCCCGTAGTGCTTGGGCTGTACCTCGATCGCTGCTCGTGAACATGTACGTAGTAGTTGTTTCTGACAACGCGATGACTAAAGGGGCGCTGCAAGAACTGAGGTAAGTAATGTTGCTTGCGACCGCTCATGTGGTGCGCCTTAGTGCCTGAATCAAGCCGAGCCGTGAAGCGGATTCGGCTTGGATGAATTGCCAGTAATCATTGCCACTGCTAGCGATAGCCTTGAGGCTTGCTTCGTGCGAGGCCGAATTCTCTCGGAACAGAATCCACCCACATCCTTCACGAAAACCATCGGACCCCGAGTCAGCGTGGTGAATGTACCAGCCATCCAACGCAGGCCCTCCACGTCGAGCTAGCGCTGCAAGCGGCTCTATTCCAAATCCCGAGAATAATATGGCGGTTCGATGGGCCTGGAGTTATGTGTCATGAGGCCAAACATCTGAATTGAGCCGTGCCGCGAAGCGGCATCGGCTTGAATCAATTCTCAGGCAGGAAGCCTCGTTTCACCGAACTACTTCTTCTTAGGTGGAGTCTTCTTCGTAGCTGCTGTCTTGGAAGCGGTCTTCTTAGTGGCTGCTGTCTTAGAAGCGGCCTTCTTCTTGGCCTCGCTTAGCGCAACACGAAGTTCCTTCTTCTCTGCATCCTTCACTTTTCCCTTTGCCTTCTCTGCAGCAAGACCCGCCTTAAGTGCCGCCACCTGGGCCAAGAGTCGATCCTCTCGAGGAGAGTGGTTCTTGCTACCTGGCCTGCGGCCACCTGTGCTCTTCTTCGTTGCCACGAGTTCCCCCTGTTATTGAATCGAAATTATGGGCCATGGGGCCCGATTGTACTGCCGCCCAACTAGCGAATAGCTGGCCTCTGGGTCCGGTTACGCGAACTATCTATAAAGCACCGCCAAGTGGATTTTCCCTTTGGTGCAGCTCGATCTTAGAGGGACTGGATCCAACTAACAAGCCATCGCGTAACCGAGTCCAGCGGCGGACACGCCGACTACTGTAAGCAGAAGCGCAAATTACGCGCAGGGTCCCATCACGCGCTGCGCGCAAAAGCGGTCATTACGGCACCTCAGCCTTTCAGTGTTGCCACTTGACGTACCGTTAGCGCAGCCAGATCCGCGCGAGAAACACGCTGGAATGTAAAAATTGCTAGATCAAGAGCTTCCAGAGACTTGATTCTTATGGCACCAGATAACGCTTGTGCGAAGCGCAGTTCAACGAAAGCTGTGCGAGCCATATGCGGCCGATTTGTCCAGACCCTGATCAAACACGTCGCCAGATTGCCCCCCACCTAGTGGGCGACCCACTGCCCGTACCTGTGAGCCACAGCCTTAGTGCCTACCCGGCGCGCTATCGCGGTTCTAGACCGCGGAGAAGGACCTACAGGCGCAGCGACTGGCTTGGAGCCTCCTGCCTGAAGGGCTCTACCACCAATATCTGTATCGATACCGAGACCACCAAGCCGGGATTCCGGAGCGCATTCAAAGCACGCAGGTGCTTGATCCCATTGGCGGGCGACAGCAGCAATGTGATTGCCGACCAGCATGACCGCAAACCGATATGCCTGGCACAATCAGCGTCTTGGCAGTTCGTTACAAGGCCTCGACTACCAAGGATTCACTCACCTTGCGCCCCCCCCCTAGAACCTTACGGAGCTCTCAAGGTAGTGCCAAGTCACCTAGTACGTCGAAGCGGGGCTTCGTTTTTTTCAGCCTGAAAGCCGTCAATCTGGATTTGATAGAACGCGGTGCTATGAACGTACTCTCTGAGGTGGGTGACGTCCTAGAGCGGCAGACAGGCGATGCGCTCTCGACAGTCGCATTCCAAACCCACGTCACGGGCAATGCAACCTTTTGGCAGAGCAGGTACTCCATTGCCCGCTGGTGCGCCTGATGAACAGCGAACCGCACAAAAAACAAGGGCGCCTTTCGGCGCCCTCATTCTTTCAAATCACTCCCACTCAATAGTAGCCGGCGGCTTCCCCGAGATGTCATAGACAACCCTTGAAACCCCCCGCAACTCATTGATGATCCGGTTGCTCACCGTACCCAGGAACTCATACGGCAGATGCGCCCAATGCGCGGTCATGAAGTCGATCGTCTCCACCGCCCTCAGCGCAATCACCCACTCATAAGCCCGCGCATCGCCCACCACGCCCACCGACTTCACCGGCAGGAACACGGCAAACGCCTGGCTGGTCTTGTCGTACAGATCGGCCTTGCGCAACTCATCAATGAAGATGGCATCGGCCTTGGCCAGCAGCTCGGCGTATTCGCGCTTCACTTCGCCCAGGATACGCACGCCCAGGCCCGGGCCCGGGAACGGATGGCGGTAGACCATGGTGCGCGGCAGGCCCAGCTCAACGCCCAGGCGGCGCACTTCGTCCTTGAACAGCTCGCGCAGCGGCTCCACCAGGCCCAGCTTCATGTGCTCCGGCAGGCCGCCCACGTTGTGGTGGCTCTTGATCACATGCGCCTTGCCGGTCTTGCTGCCGGCCGACTCGATCACGTCCGGGTAGATGGTGCCCTGCGCCAGCCACTTGGCGTTCTTCAGCTTGTTCGACTCTTCGTCGAAGATCTCAACGAACAGGTTGCCGATGATCTTGCGCTTGGCTTCCGGGTCGCTCACGCCTTCCAGCGCGGCGAAGTAACGGTCGGCGGCATTCACGCGCACCACCTTTACGCCCATGTGCTCGGCGAACATCGCCATCACCTGGTCGCCTTCCTGCCAGCGCAGCAGGCCGGTATCCACGAACACGCAGGTCAGCTTCTCGCCGATGGCCTTGTGCAGCAGCGCAGCCACAACGGACGAATCGACGCCGCCGGACAGGCCCAGGATCACTTCGTCATCGCCCACCTGTTCGCGCACGCGGGCGATCTGGTCGTCGATGATGTTGGCGGCGGTCCACAGGGTCTGGCAGCCGCACACGTCCACCACGAAGCGGCGCAGCAGCGTCTGGCCCTGCAGGGTGTGGGTCACTTCCGGGTGGAACTGCACGCCGTACCAGCGCTTTTCTTCGTTGGCCATGGCGGCCACCGGAATGCGGTCGGTGGTGGCGGTGATGGTGAAGCCCGGCGGCGCAACGGAGACGTGGTCGCCGTGGCTCATCCAGACATTCAGCTTCGGCTCGCCGCCGTGGTCGCTCAGGCCCTTGAACAGCGCATCGGGGTTGATCACGTTCACTTCGGCATGGCCGAATTCGCGCTGGTCAGCGGCTTCGGTGGCACCGCCCAGCTGAGCAGCCAGGGTCTGCATGCCGTAGCAGATGCCGAAGATCGGCAGGCCGCTGTCGAACACTTCCTGCGGCGCGGCCGGCGCACCCGGCAGCGTGGTCGATTCCGGGCCACCGGACAGGATGATGCCCTTGGCGCCGAACGCGGCGATCTCGGCCGGGTTGTGGTCCCACGCCCAGATTTCGCAGTAGACGCCCAGCTCGCGGATGCGGCGGGCGATCAGCTGCGTGTACTGCGCGCCGAAATCGAGGATGAGGATCTTGTCGTTATGGATGTTGGTCATGGCGCCCCGGCAATGCAGTAGGGAAAACGAAATCAGATTTACGGCGGCAGATGGAGAAAGAGGAACGGGAAGTGCTTCCCCGTTCCTCTTTGCTCGGCCCGCGTCAGGCGCGGTAGTTCGGCGGCTCTTTGGTGATCGTCACGTCGTGGACGTGGCTCTCACGCTGGCCGGCGCCGCTGATCTTCACGAACTTGGGCTTGCTGCGCATGTCTTCGATGGTGGCGCAGCCCACGTAGCCCATGGTGGCGCGCAGGCCGCCCATCAGCTGGTGGATGATGCCGCCCACCGGGCCGCGGTACGGCACGCGGCCTTCGATGCCTTCCGGCACCAGCTTGTCGGCGGTGGCGGCGTCCTGGAAGTAGCGGTCCTTCGACCCCTTCTCCATGGCAGCCAGCGAACCCATGCCGCGGTAGCTCTTGTACGAACGGCCCTGGTACAGCTCGGTCTCGCCCGGCGATTCCTCGGTACCGGCCAGCAGGCCACCGACCATGATGGTCGAGGCACCGGCGGCCAGCGCCTTGCCGATGTCGCCCGAGTAGCGGATGCCACCGTCGGCGATCAGCGGGATGCGGTCCTGCAGGGCTTCGGCCACCAGGTCGATCGCGGTGACCTGCGGCACGCCGACGCCGGCGACGACGCGGGTGGTGCAGATCGAGCCCGGGCCGATGCCGACCTTCACTGCGTCCGCGCCGCTGTCCAGCAGCGCCAGTGCGGCTTCGCCGGTGCAGATGTTGCCACCGATGACCTGCACGTTCGGGAAGTTCTTCTTCACCCAGCTGACGCGGTCCAGCACGCCCTGCGAGTGGCCGTGCGCGGTATCGACCACGATCACGTCCACGCCGGCGGCGACCAGCGCTTCCACGCGGCGATCGGTATCGCCACCCACGCCGACGGCAGCGCCGACCAGCAGGCGGGTCGACAGATCCTTGGCAGCGTTCGGGAAGTCGGTGTTCTTCTGGATGTCCTTGACGGTGATCAGGCCACGCAGTTCGAACGAATCATTGACCACCAGCACCTTTTCGATGCGGTTGCGGTGCAGCAGCTGCAGCACTTCGTCGCTGGCGGCGCCTTCCTTGACCGTGATCAGGCGATCCTTCTTGGTCATGATGTGGCGGACCGGATCATCCAGCTCGGTCTCGAAGCGCATGTCGCGGTGGGTCACGATGCCGGCCAGCAGGCCGTCGCTGCCCACCACCGGCACGCCGGAGATGTTGTGCGCCTGGGTCAGGGCCAGCACGTCGCGGATGGTGGTTTCCGGGCCGACGGTGATCGGGTCGCGGATGACACCGGCCTCGAACTTCTTGACCTTGGCCACTTCCGCGGCCTGCTGTTCCAGGCTGAGATTCTTGTGGATGATGCCCATGCCGCCGAGCTGGGCCATGGCGATGGCCAGTCGGGCTTCGGTGACGGTATCCATCGCGGCGGACAGGATCGGAAGCTTCAGCTTCAGGTCTCGGGTCAACCGCGTTTCGAGGTTGACGTCCTTGGGCAGGATGGTCGAGTGGGCGGGGACGAGCGAGACGTCGTCGTAAGTGAGTGCTTCAGCCTGGATGCGCAGCATCGGCATACCCGAGATGTGGGGAAGCGCGACATTTTACCCTGTTTTCGCGTCGCGTGGCAGGGGGTAGATGCGACGCAGTGTCGCGCGGGCGGCGATCGGTTCAGGAGGGCTTGGGTGGGTGCCAACCTTGGTTGGTACGATCCGTCCGGCACCTGGACCCCAGATGGGCCAATGGCCCCGATGGATGTGTGCCAACCAAGGGTGGCACCTACCAGGAGCGGGTCGGCGGGAATCGCGGGGCATCAATGCAACCCCG
>NZ_KV791346.1:0-30206 GCF_001807895.1 Stenotrophomonas sp. HMSC10F07 | reverse complement strand
ATAGCCGGCTTCTGCTGTTGCTTCGGCTTCGGCTTCGGCAGGTGCAGGGCGCAGCCCTGCCGAACCCCCTCACCGCTCCGAATGCCCGCTCTGATCGTAATCGCGCGGACTGAACAACTCCGGCTGGATCAGCTCGATGAACGCCCGCGCCTGCGCCGACAACGCCTTGCCCCGGCGCACGATCACCCCGTAGCTGCGCTCGGGGAACCAGCGCTTCATCGACCGCGCCGCCAGCCGCTCGTGGTCGGCCTCGTTCAGGCACAGCGCCGGCACGATGGAAATGCCCATGCCCATCGCCACGTACTGCTTGATCACTTCCCAGCCCCCCACTTCCAGCGCCACGGTGTAGGCGATGCGGTGGCGCTGGAACACCTGGTCCACCAGGCGGTAGGTGATCTGCCGCTTCGGCGGCAGCACCAGCGGATAGCGCGCGATGTCGGCCAGCTCCAGCTCGCCGCCCTTGGCCAGCGGATGATCGTGCGGTGCGATCAGTACCTGCTCGAAGCGGTAGGCCGGGGCGTAGGTCAGGTCGGCCGGCACATCGGTCATCGAACCTATCGCCAGGTCGGCGGCATCCTCGCGCAGCAGGTCGGTGCCGTCGGCGCTGATCGCGTTGTGCAGGGTCAGGCGCACGTCCGGGTGGTGCAGGCGGAAGCGTTCGACGATCTTCGGCAGCAGGTACAGGATGGTCGAGCTGTTGGCGGCAATGTTCAGCTCGCCCGCGTCCAGGCCGCGCACCTTGTCGCGGAAGCGCGCCTCCAGCCCGTCCAGGTTCTCCACCAGCGGCTGTGCCATCTCGTACAGCAGCTGGCCCTCGCGGCTGGGCACCAGGCGCCGCCCGCTGCGCTCGAACAATGGCACCCCCAGCTCCCGTTCCAACGCCTGCAACTGCAGGCTGATGGCCGGCTGGCTGACGAAAAGTGCCTCAGCCGCCCGTGAGACCGAGCCGAGGCGCACAGTCTGGCAGAACGCGCGCAGCGGCTTGAGCCGGTCGGATTTGTAGGAAAAACGAGGACTTGGCGGGGCGCGTGTGCTCATCGTGTAACGAGTATTAGCACAACTTATGTAAAACATTGCAAAAACTGTTTTGCCAAATACTGAGGCCCAGCGGCACCGTGGAGACGTTCCCCCATCGCTGGAGTCGCCCATGTCCGCCGTCGCTTCCGCCGTTCCCACTCCCGCCACCAAGGCTACTCCCGGCATCGCCCTGGCGACCCGCGTGGCCGGCCAGGACACCCTGCTGCCGGCGCCGCTGCTGGCCCTGCTGGTGTCGCTGCACCGTGCGGTGGAGCCGGGCCGGCAGGCGAGGCTGCAGGCCCGCCGTGAACGCCAGGCGTTCTTCGACCAGGGCGGCCTGCCGGACTTCCGCGAAGACACCACCGCGATCCGTAGCGGCGACTGGCGCGTTGCGCCGCTGCCGGCCGCGCTGCAGGACCGCCGCGTCGAGATCACCGGCCCGACCGACCCGAAGATGGTCATCAACGCGCTGAACTCCGGCGCCAAGGTGTTCATGGCCGACTTCGAGGATTCGACCTCGCCGACCTGGCGCAACCTGCTGGCCGGGCAGCAGTCGCTGGCCGCGGCGGTGCGCGGCGATCTCGAATACACCGCCCCCAATGGCAAGCATTACACGCTGCGCCCATACGACGAACAGGCGGTGCTGATCGTGCGCCCGCGTGGCTGGCACCTGGACGAGAAGCACGTACGCGTCGACGGCCAGTTCCTCGCCGGTGGCCTGTTCGACGCAGCGGTGTTCGCCTTCCACAACGCCCGCACCCTGCAGGCGAAGGATCGTGGCCCGTACTTCTACCTGCCCAAGCTGCAGAGCATGGAAGAGGCGGCGCTGTGGGAGACCGCGCTGTCGCACATCGAGGGCATGCTCGGCCTGCCGCACGGCCAGATCAAGGTGACCGTGCTGATCGAAACGCTGCCGGCGGTGTTCGAGATGGACGAGATCCTGCACGCGCTGCGTGATCGCATCGTCGGCCTGAACTGCGGGCGCTGGGACTACATCTTCTCGTACCTGAAGACCTTCCGCCGCCACGCCGACCGCGTGCTGCCCGAACGCGGCCAGGTGACCATGACCCAGCCGTTCCTGAAGGCGTATTCGGAACTGCTGATCCAGACCTGCCACCGCCGCGGTGCGCATGCGATGGGTGGCATGGCCGCGCAGATTCCGATCAACCACGATGCCGCCGCCAACGAGCAGGCCATGGCCCGCGTGCGCGCCGACAAGCTGCGCGAAGTCAGCGCCGGCCACGACGGCACCTGGGTCGCGCATCCGGCGCTGATTCCGGTGGCGATGGCGATCTTCGACGAACACATGCCCGGTGCGAACCAGCACAGCGTGCTGCGCCAGGACGTGCGCGTCGGCCGCGACGAACTGATCGCGCGGCCGCCGGGCACCATCACCCGCGCCGGCTTCGAAGGCAACGTGGAAGTCTGCGTGCGTTACCTGGCGGCGTGGCTGGATGGGAACGGCTGTGTGCCGATCCATCACCTGATGGAGGACGCGGCCACCGCCGAGATCAGCCGCAGCCAGTTGTGGCAGTGGCTGCATACGCCGGGCCAGCAGCTGGACGATGGCACCGCCATCGACCTGGCCCTGCTGGATTCCACCCTGTCGCAGCTGCCGGCACGGCTGGGCGATACCGCCGCGCTGCCCGGTGGCGCGCGCATCAGCGAGGCCATCGCCCTGCTCGGCGAACTGAGCCGCAGCGAAGAACTGACCGATTTCCTGACCCTGCCGGCCTACGCGCGCATCGATTGACTGCCGCCCGCGTCTACCGCCGTTTCCCTCCCCGCTGCACGCACGAACCGAACTGGAGAAAGACATGAGCAAGCTGCCCACTGCCGAACAGATCCAGCACGACTGGGATACCAACCCGCGTTGGGAAGGCATCCAGCGCAACTACAGCGCCGCCGACGTGGTGCGCCTGCGCGGCACCGTCCACATCGAGCATTCGCTGGCCCGCCTGGGTGCGGAGAAGCTGTGGGCGTCGCTGCACGAGCGCGAGTTCGTCAACGCGCTGGGTGCACTGACCGGCAACCAGGCCATGCAGCAGGTCAAGGCCGGCCTGAAGGCGATTTACCTGTCCGGTTGGCAGGTGGCGGCCGACGCCAACCTGGCCGGCCAGATGTATCCGGACCAGTCGCTGTACCCGGCTGATTCGGTGCCGGCAGTGGTCAAGCGCATCAACAACACGCTGCTGCGTGCCGACCAGCTGCATCACGCCGAAGGCAAGGATGACATCGACTTCCTGCAGCCGATCGTGGCCGATGCTGAGGCCGGCTTCGGCGGCGTACTCAACGCCTTTGAACTGATGAAGGCGATGATCGAGGCCGGCGCCGCCGGCGTGCACTTCGAGGACCAGCTGGCCTCGGTCAAGAAGTGCGGGCACATGGGCGGCAAGGTGCTGGTGCCGACCCGCGAGGCGATCGAGAAGCTCAACGCCGCGCGCCTGGCTGCCGACGTGCTGGGCGTGCCGACCCTGCTGGTCGCGCGCACCGATGCCGAAGCTGCGGATCTGCTGACCAGTGACATCGACGGCAACGACAAGCCGTTCACCACCGGTGAGCGCACCGTCGAAGGTTTCTACAAGACCCGCAACGGCCTGGACCAGGCGATCAGCCGCGGCCTGGCCTATGCACCCTATGCCGACCTGGTGTGGTGCGAGACCGGCAAGCCGGACCTGGAGTTCGCCCGCAGGTTCGCCGAGGCGATCCACGCGAAGTTCCCGGGCAAGCTGCTGGCCTACAACTGCTCGCCCAGCTTCAACTGGAAGAAGAACCTGGACGACGCCACCATTGCCAAGTTCCAGCGCGAACTGGGCAGCTACGGCTACAAGTTCCAGTTCATCACCCTGGCCGGGTTCCATGCGTTGAACTACGGCATGTTCAATCTGGCCCACGGCTACGCGCGCCGCCAGATGAGTGCGTTCGTGGAACTGCAGGAAGCCGAGTTCGAAGCAGCCGAGCGCGGTTTCACTGCGGTCAAGCACCAGCGTGAGGTCGGTACCGGCTATTTCGATGCGGTGACCCAGGCGATCCAGCAGGGCCAGTCGTCGACCACCGCGCTGACCGGATCGACCGAGGAAGAGCAGTTCCACGGCGGGCGCAGCGAACGCGCGGCGTGATCCGGTGCGCGGCGTGATCCGGTAGTGCCGGCCGCTGGCCGGCAATCACAGGATGCTCCGGGCGCTGCGTGGCAGCCGGCCAGCGGCCGGCTCTACCGGGGCCTGGAAATCCGATCAGGGTGGCCAGGGAAGGGCCAGGCAACGCCGGCCGGTCGGGGGACCTGCCGGCGTTGTTGTATCGATGCAAGGGGGGCAGCCAGCGGGCAGCGTCAATCAGGCGCACCCCGCGTTCCGGCAACTTGGCCGAAACCCTGTGAAACCCGGCATCGAATTGATCCAGCAGGGGTTTTGCCCGGGCACCCGTGACCAGAACGGGCCACCACCGATCTTCACATCAATCAAGATCGGCAGAACGGTCAAAATGAGATAGGGCGCACACTTTAAAGCGGTGCTATGCTCCGCGGCTCACCAGGGGACGCTGGCGGCGGGTGCAGGGAATGACCGGCAGGGGTGCGGCCGAGAACAGTGATGTGACGACAGGTATCGCCCGGGTGGCGATGGCCGAGATCGTGCACGCGCTGTTGTCAGATGCCGAGGTGGCATTGTTTGCCAGATTCGCCCGCGCATGCAAGCTCCGTGCCGGACAGTGGCTGTTCCAGCGTGGCCACCGCGGCGAGCGCATGTATGTGATCCTCGAAGGCCAGATCGAACTGGACTTCGGCGAGGACCTGGTGATCAAGACACTCGGGCAGCATGAGTTCTTCGGAGAACTGGGCCTTCTGGTCGGCGACCACCTGCGCAGCGCCAGCGCGCGCGCGCTGGTCGACTGCGATGTGCTGGAACTGGGGCCGGCTGATTTCCACCGGCTGGTCGAATCCGATCCGGGCCTGGTGGCCTACTTCCTGCGCCGCACGATCATGCGCGTGCTGGCCAACGAACAGGCCCTGATCAGCCAGCTGCGCCGGCGCAACCACGATCTGGAAACCGCGCTGGACAACCTCTACATCACCACCCACCAGCTGACCCACACCCGCGAACTGGTGCGTACCGATGAACTGACCGGTCTGCACAACCGCCGTGGCCTCACCCTGTACCTGCAGGAGTGCCGCGAGCGTGCCGAGGGGCCGCCGCAGGCGCTGCTGCTGATCGATTGCGACCGTTTCAAGCAGATCAACGACCGCCACGGCCACCAGGCCGGCGACCGCGTGCTGCAGAGCATGGGCAACATCCTGCGCTCGATGGCTGGCGAACAGGACCTGGCCTGCCGGCTTGGCGGTGATGAGTTCTGCCTGATGCTGCGCCGTGGCAACCGCGAGATCGTGCAGCACGCTGCCGAGTTCATCCTCAGCGCGGTGCACGGCCTGCTCGAGCGCAGCCATGGCACGCCGCATGTAAGCCTGGTCAGCATCGGAGCCAGCCTGCTGGATGCCGACGCGGACTGGAGCGAGTGGTATGCCAGCGCCGATCGGGCGCTGTACCGGGCCAAGCGTGATGGCGGCAACTGCCTGCGCTGGGTGGATGATCCGGACGGCCAATAGGGAGATGCAGGCGATGAATGGCGACAACGGAACGTCAGCCCCGCATAGCCCACAGCTACGCGCCCTGCTGTTCACTGATCTGTGTGATTCGCTGCAGCTGGTCGAGCGGATCGGCGACGTGGCGGCGGCGAGCCTGTTCCAGGAACACGACCGCCTGGTGCTGGTGCTGCAGCACCGCTGGAATGGCCAGCTGATCGATCGTTCGGACGGCCTGTTCATGCTGTTCGAGCGCGCCATCGATGCCCTGGGCTTCGCTCTGGACTACCAGCGCGAACTGCATGCGCTGGGCCAGCAGCGTGCGATTGAACTGCGCGCGCGTGCCGGCCTGCATGTGGGTGACGTGCTGACCTGGGAAAACAGTGCAGAGGCGGTCCGCGCCGGCGCCAAGTCGATGGAAGTGGAAGGCTTGGCCAAGCCGATGGCGGCGCGCCTGATGATGCTGGCGCGGCCCGGCCAGATCCTGTTGTCGGCGGTAGCCGAATCGCTGACCCGCCGTGCCACCGATGCGTTGGGCGAGCGCGGCACGCGCCTGTTGTGGAAGTCGCACGGGCGCTGGCGCTTCAAGGGCGTGGCGGTGGTACAGGAAGTGATCGAAGTGGGCGAGATCGGCTCCGCACCGCTGCGCATGCCACGTGCCAATGCCAAGGCCCGCCGCGACCTGCCGTTGTGGCGGCAGCCGCTGGTGCTGGCCGCCGAAGGCCTGGTGCTGGCGGTGGCGGTGCTCGGCGGCTGGCTGCTGCTGCGGCCGGAACCGGCGATTGCGTTCGCTGAGCGCGACTGGGTGGTGCTCGGCGATGTCGACAACCTCACCGGCGACCCGATCTTCGACGACTCGATGCGGCATGCGATCCGGATCGCGCTGGAGCAGTCGCGCTACGTGAACGTGCTGTCGGAGGGCAAGATCCGCGAAAGCCTGGAAATGGCGCGGCTCTCGGGCGATACCCGGCTCAGCCGCGATACCGCGGCCAACGTGGCGGTGCGGGAAGGCGCGCGCGCCGTGCTGTTGCCGACCGTGCGGCAGAAGATCGGTGGCTACGAGCTGGCCATCGACGTCGCAGCACCGGGCAGCGGCCAGGTGATCCAGACGTTCACCGCCACCGCGGATCGATCCGATCAGATGGTGTTCGCGGTGGACGATGTGGTCGGGCGCCTGCGGCGCGGACTGGGCGAATCGGTGGCGAGCCTGGAACAGTCGTTGCCGCTGCCGCGGGCATCGACCCAGGACCTGCGCGCACTGCGTGCATTCGCGCTGGCGGAGAGTGCACTGGGCCAGCGTCGCTTCGAGGAGGCGCGCAACCTTTACCAGGCGGCGATCGATATCGATCCCGGTTTCGCCCTGGCCTACATGGGCGTGGCCAAACTGCATGCGCGCGTCGAGGAAGGGCGGCGTGCACGCGAAGCCATGCAGCATGCGCTGGACCTGCAGGATCGGCTGCCGCCACGCGAGCGGCTGTACCTGAAGGCCTGGATGGCCGAGCTGGAGCCGGGTGGCTGGGCGCTGGAGCAATGGCGCACGCTGGCCAAGGTCTATCCGGATTCGTTCGCGGGGCTGTCCAACACGTCCTGGTACCTGCTGCAGGCCAACCAGTTCAGCGAGGCCGAGCCCTATGCGCGTGCCGCCGCAGTGCCGCAGGATCCGCTGCGGCTGTATCCGCTGGTCCACCTGGTGCGGATACAGATCGCTGCCAACCAACCGCAGCTTGCCGCCGAAACACTGGCACAGGCGCAGATCCTGCGCGGCCGTGACGACGCCGATGAGACCGGCGTGGATGTGCTGGTGGCGCAGGGGCAGTACGCCAAGGCAGCGAAGCTGTTGCCGCAGATCCATGCCAGCGATGCCCTGCAGCAGCGGATGAAGCTGCGTGCGCAGCTGCTGCTGGCGGCCGCGCAGCGCGACTGCCCGGCGATGCAGCGGGCGATACGCGAAGATGCAGCGGCGCCGACGCTGGTCGATCTTCAGGTGCAGCAGCGCCTGCAGCACGCCAGCGTGGCGGCGTTGTGCCCGGGCGCTGACCGTGTCGAGCTGCAGGCGATCGCGGCGCTGCTGCAGCCGATGCTGCAGGAACGTGATGATCCCATGCTGCATGCCCGTGGCCTGCAATGGCTGGCACTGGTCCACCTGGCGCAGCGGCAGGGCCAGTTCGAACTGGCCAGGCGTTGGCTGGACGAGCAGCGGCCCCTGCTGCGCAGCCTGCGCAGTCCGGTCGCGGACCGCTGGCTGCGCATCGTCAGCGCCATGGATGAGCTGCAGATGCAGCGTCCCGAGGCTGCCCGCGCCCTGATCGAGCCGATCCTGGATGGCAGCGAGCCGGTGCAGGCGCGCGTCGTGCTGCTGCTCGCGCTGCGTGCGCAGGGCGATGAAGCCGCCGTGCGCCGCCAGCAGGCCTGGCTGGCCCAGCATCGCGGACAGGCCATTGCCGAGGTCACCGCCCTGCAGGTGTGGCAACCGCTGAACGTGTATGACGTCTCCACGTGGGCTACGCCGGCCACGGCCGGCGCGCCCTGATGGCGGGTCAGCCGTCGATGCGCTCGCCGACCTTGCCGGCTTCGAAGCAGAACACCACGGTCATGGCCGCCACCGACCCGGACAGGTGGGCCTGCAGCCCGTCACGCACTTGGCTCAGCTCCTCGACCGAGGCCAGGGTGCCGATCTTCATGCAGTCGTTCTCGCCAACGGCACCGTCCAGGCCGATCGAGGCCAGGGCCTTGGCCGGCGACGCGGTGAAGTGGCGGCGGAAGTCGTCGCTGCCGATCAGGTGGTCCAGCAGGGTGCTGGCGTCTGCGGCGGAAAGGCGGGGATGGGTGCTCATGGGGATCGTCCGTAGGTGGAGTTTCTCGTATCGGCCGCGACAGCCTGCCATTGAGGGCCGCGCTGCCCACATCGCTAAAGTTGGCCGCGCCGCGGTCGTTGCTGCTATGCCGGTTGTGCGGCAGAAGGAAGGAAACTTATGCGCCTGCGCCGCTGCGCCAGCCTGATGTTCGAACCCCGCGAGGCGGTCACCCTGGACCTGCGCGCGATGCTGGCCGGCCACGCCGAGATGGACAGCCAGATCAGCTGGGTGGCGCTGGCCGCACATCTGGACCAGCCACTGCCGGTGGACGCCGAGGAGCGCCAGCTGCTGGGCGAGCTCAGCGCGCACCGCTGGAGTGAACCGCCTGCCGATGCCTCCCCGGCGATGCTGGCCCGCCTGGTCGAGCAGGGCCTGCTGCTGACCGACCCGCCGAGCGAGGTGGGGCACCAGCTGCGCGACGAGGCGCTGCGGCGCAGCCAGTGGTGGCCGCTAGCCGCGCTGGCCCATCGCCATGCGCGCTGGCAGGCCGTGGACAGCGTGGAGGACATGCGTCGGCAGGGGTTGGACACCGCTGCCGGCCTGCGCCAGCGCCTCGGGCCGCCACCGCCGGTGGTGCAGCCCATGCAGGGCGACTACCAGCCGCTGCCGCGCAGCGAAGAGGCCGCGTTCGACGCACTGCTGGCGCGCCGCACCACCTGCCGCAATTTCGACCCGCAGCGCGCGCTGCCGCTGCCATTGCTGGCCCAGGTGCTGCAGCGCACGCTGATGGCGCACGCGGTGCAGAAGGTCGAGCGCGATACCGAGTTCCTGAAGAAGAACGTGCCTTCCGGTGGCGGCCTGCATCCTACCGAAGGCTTCCTGCTGGTGCAGAACGTGGAAGGACTGGTGCCGGGCCTGTACCACTACCACCCGGTGCAGCACGCCGTGCTGCCGTTGCACTCGCCACCGCCGCAGGCACTGCCGGCGCTGGCGCGGCGGATGCTGTCCGGGCAGGCGTGGTTCGCCGACGCGCCGGCGCTGCTGGTGCTGGCGCCGCGCTATGACCGCTGCTTCTGGAAGTACCGCAACCACGCCAAGGCGCATCGTGCGGTGACGCTGGATGTCGGCCACATCTCGCAGCTGCTGTACCTGTGCGCGACCGAGCGCGGGCTGGCGGCGTTCGTGACAGCGGCCATCAACGATGCCGATGTCGATCGTGCCTTCGGCTTCGATGGCATCGGTCAGAGCGCGATGGCCATCTGCGGCCTGGGCTGGCGCAGTGCCACGCTGGACACGGCCGAATTCGATCCCGCAGGTCGGGTGACGGCGGGCGACGACCGCTGAGCGACCGTCGCCCCGGCGCTCACGCCGCTTCGAAGTCCACCAGCACCGCGCCGTCGCTGACCTGGTCACCGGCCTTGGCGCGGTAGCCCTTCACCGTGCCGTCGGCCGGCGCCTGCAGGGTGTGCTCCATCTTCATCGCTTCCAGCACCACCAGCGGCGTGCCGCGCTTGACCTCGGTACCGGCGGCGACCAGCGTGGCCACGATCTTCCCGGGCATTGGTGCCAGCAGGCTGCCGGCATCGGCCACGGCGTGGTCCGATTCGCTCACCGGATCATGCAGGGTGAAACGGTGCTGGCCGTCGGTGCCGAACAGGTACAGCTGGTCACCGTCGCGCAGCAGCTGCAGCGACCCGCGGCGGTCGCCCAGCTGTACCGCCAGCCCCCGTACATCGGCTGTGCCGATCACCTGCACGGGTGCCGCGTCGTCGCACTGCACGCGCCAGCCATCGGTCTGCGCCCACACCTTCAGCGTGTGCCGGCGTTCACCCTGCTGCAGCGGAAGCACGCGTGGCGCGGGCGCGCCAAGGCGCCAGCCATCCTGCACCTGCCACGGCGAATGCGGGTCGCGCGCGTCGCTGGCTGCGCCTGCAGTAGTGGCCACGGCGGCCACCGCCGCCAGCAGCCACAGCGCATCATCGCTGTCACCCACCCGGCCCAATGCGGCCTGCTCGCGCTCGATCAGCGCGGTATCCAGCTTGGCGTGGGTAAACGAATCGGTGTTCACCAGGCGGCGCAGGAAACCGGCATTGGTGGTCACGCCCACCACCTGGCAGTCGGCCAGGGCCTGGCTCATGCGGCGCAGCGCGGCGTCGCGGTCCACGTCCCAGACGATCAGCTTGGCAATCATCGGATCGTAGTACGGCGTGATGCTATCGCCTTCCTCGACACCGGTATCCACGCGCACATGAGTCGACGGCGACGGCAGGCGCAGGCGGCGCAGGAGGCCGGTGGACGGCAGGAAACCACGGTCGGCGTCTTCGGCATACAGCCGCGCCTCGATGGCGTGGCCGTGGATCGCCAGCTGCTCCTGGCGCAGCGGCAGCGGCTGGCCCGAGGCTACGCGCAGCTGCCACTCCACCAGGTCGGTGCCGGTGATGTACTCGGTCACCGGGTGCTCGACCTGCAGGCGGGTGTTCATTTCCATGAAGTAGAAATCGCCGTCCGGGCCGGCGATGAATTCCACCGTGCCGGCACCGACGTAGCCCACCGCGCGCGCGGCATCGACCGCGGCCTTGCCCATCGCAGCACGACGTTCGGGGCTCATGCCCGGGGCGGGTGCTTCTTCCAGCACCTTCTGGTGGCGGCGCTGCACCGAGCAGTCGCGCTCGAACAGGTAGACCGCCTCACCGTAGCTGTCGCCGAACACCTGGATCTCGATATGGCGCGGGCGCTCGACGTACTTCTCGACCAGCACATGGTCGTTGCCGAATGCCGAGGCGGCCTCGCGCTGGCAGCTGGCCAGTGCATCGACGAAGTCCTCGCTGCGTTCGACCTTGCGCATGCCCTTGCCACCGCCGCCGGCGCTGGCCTTGATCAGCACCGGGTAGCCGATGGCGTCGGCCTGCGTACGCAGGAAATCCGGCGCCTGCTGGTCGCCGTGGTAGCCCGGGGTCAGCGGCACACCGGCCTTGGCCATCAGGGCCTTGGCTGCGCTCTTGTCGCCCATCGCGCGGATGGCGCTGGCCGGTGGCCCGATGAAGGTGATGCCGGCGGCAGCGCAGGCATCGGCGAAGTCGGCATTCTCGGATAGGAAGCCGTAGCCGGGGTGGATCGCCTGCGCGCCGGTCAGGCGTGCGGCGTCGAGCAGGGCATCGCCGCGCAGGTAGCTCTCACGCGCGGCGGCCGGGCCGATGTGGATGGCCTCGTCGGCCAGGCGTACGTGGCGTGCGTTGCGGTCGGCATCGGAATACACCGCCACGGTGGCGATGCCGAGGCGGTGGCAGGTGGCGATGACGCGGCAGGCGATCTCGCCGCGGTTGGCGATCAGGACTTTGGTGAACATGGCAACAGGCTCGGTCATGGCACGGGTTACATGCGGAACACGCCGAAGCGCGTCTGCTGCGGGGCGGCGTTGAGGCTGGCCGACAGCGCCAGCGCCAGCACCCGGCGGGTGTCGGCCGGATCGATCACGCCGTCGTCCCACAGGCGCGCGCTGGCGTAGTACGGGTGGCCCTGCTGCTCGAACTGGTCGCGGATCGGTGCCTTGAACGCGTCTTCCTCCGCTGCCGGCCACTGGCCACCCTTGGCCTCGATGCCATCGCGCTTGACCGTGGCCAGCACGCTGGCGGCCTGTTCGCCACCCATCACGCCGATGCGCGCGTTCGGCCACATCCACAGGAAGTTCGGCGAGTATGCACGGCCGCACATGCCGTAGTTGCCGGCACCGAACGAGCCACCGATCACCACGGTGAACTTGGGTACCTTGGCGCAGGCCACCGCCATCACCAGCTTGGCCCCGTCCTTGGCGATACCACCCTGTTCGTACTTTCGACCGACCATGAAGCCGGTGATGTTCTGCAGGAACACCAGCGGGATGTTGCGCTGGGTGCACAGCTCGATGAAGTGCGCGCCCTTCAGTGCCGACTCGGAGAACAGGATGCCGTTGTTGGCGATGATGCCGATCGGGTAGCCGTTCAGATGGGCGAAGCCGGTGACCAGCGTTGCGCCGTAGCGCGGCTTGAATTCGTCGAAGCGTGAGCCATCGACCAGCCGCGCGATCACTTCGCGTACGTCGTAGGGCTTGCGCGTATCGGCCGGGATCACCCCGTACAGTTCGTGTGCCGGCAGCAGCGGTTCCTCGGGCGCCTGCACCGCCATCGCCGGTTCCGGCTTGCGCCAGTTGAGCTGGGCGATGATCGCGCGCACCCGTGCCAGCGCCTGCAGATCGTTGTCGGCCATGTGGTCAGCCACGCCGGAGATGCGCGTGTGCACATCGGCGCCGCCCAGTTCCTCGGCCGTCACCACTTCGCCGGTGGCCGCCTTCACCAGCGGCGGGCCGCCAAGGAAGATCGTGCCCTGCTCGCGCACGATCACCGTCTCGTCGCTCATCGCTGGCACATAGGCACCACCAGCGGTGCAGCTGCCCATCACGCAGGCGATCTGCGGAATGCCCTGCGCCGACAGGTTGGCCTGGTTGTAGAAGATGCGGCCGAAATGGTCACGGTCGGGAAAGACTTCGTCCTGCAGTGGCAGGAACGCACCACCGGAATCGACCAGGTAGATGCACGGCAGGTGGTTCTGCTCGGCGATCTCCTGCGCGCGCAGGTGCTTCTTCACCGTCATCGGGTAGTAGGTGCCGCCCTTGACCGTGGCATCGTTGGCCACGATCACGCATTCCACGCCACTGACGCGGCCGATGCCGGCCACTACGCCAGCGGCCGGCACGGCGTCTTCGTACATGCCGTGCGCAGCCAGCGGCGCGATTTCCAGGAAGGCGCTGCCGGGGTCGAGCAGCGCGTCGATGCGGTCACGCACCAGCAGCTTGCCGCGCGCGGTGTGCTTGGCGCGTGCGGCTTCGCTGCCACCCAGCGCGGTGCGGGCGAGGGTGGCATGCAGGTCGTCGACCACGGCTTGCATGGCCGCGCGGTTGCTTTCAAACGTTTCGCTGCCCGGTTGCAGCTGGGTGCTCAATACGGTCATCGCAGTGGCCTTACAGGGTGCGCTGGAACAGTTCGCGGCCGATCAGCATGCGGCGGATCTCGGACGTGCCGGCGCCGATCTCATACAGCTTGGCATCGCGCCACAAGCGGCCGGTCGGGTATTCGTTGATGTAGCCGTTGCCGCCGAGGATCTGGATCGCCTGGCCGGTCAGCCAGGTGGCCTTCTCGGCGGCGTACAGGATGGCACCGGCGGCGTCCTGGCGGGTGGTGCGGCCCTGGTCGCAGGCACGTGCCACGGCATAGACATACGCGCGGCAGGCACCCAGGCCCACGTACATGTCGGCGATCTTGGCCTGGATCAGCTGGAAGCTGCCGATCGGCTCGCCGAACTGGTGGCGCTCGTGCACGTACGGCATCACCACGTCCATCGCCGCAGCCATCAGGCCCAGCGGGCCACCGGACAGCACCACGCGCTCGTAGTCCAGGCCGGACATCAGCACGCGCACGCCACCGCCAACCTGGCCCAGCACGTTCTCTTCAGGAATCTCGCAATCCTGGAACACCAGCTCGCAGGTGGGCGAAGAGCGCATGCCCAGCTTGTCCAGCTTCTGCGCAGTGGAAAAGCCCTTCATGCCCTTCTCGACCAGGAACGCGGTGATGCCCTTGGCGCCGGCCTCCATGTCGGTCTTGGCGTAGACCACCAGCACGTCGGCATCCGGGCCGTTGGTGATCCACATCTTGTTGCCGTTGAGCACGTAGCGGTCGCCGCGCTTGTCCGCACGCAGCTTCATCGACACCACGTCCGAACCGGCGCCCGGTTCGCTCATCGCCAGCGCGCCCACCTTGGCGCCGCTGCACAGGTCGGGCAGGAAGCGCTGCTTCTGTTCCTCGTTGCCGTTCTTGCGCAGCTGGTTCACGCACAGGTTGGAATGCGCGCCATAGGACAGGCCGATGCCGCCGGACGCGCGCGAGATCTCTTCCATCGCCACCACGTGGGCCAGGTAACCCATGCCGGTGCCGCCGTATGCTTCTTCCACGGTGAGGCCCAGCAGCCCCTGTTCGCCCAGCTTCGGCCACAGCGCCAGCGGGAACTGGTTGCTGGCATCGGCCTCGGCGGCCAGCGGAGCGACCTCGGCGGCGGCAAAATGGGCCACGCTCTGGCGCAGCAGGTCGATGTCTTCGCCAAGATCGAAGTTCAGGGATGGCACGTGCATTGTGGTGGCTCCACGGCGGGATGGCAGGAATGGACGCACCCGGCGGGGGAGTGGGGGGCGGTCTGCAGGACCGCCACCCACACGGGCGATGGCCCCAGCGTAGCGGGGTTCGGGTAAGAAGTGAATACGAATTCAAAAATTGAAACTAGAATCAGAACATGGCTTATAAACGCTCTGCATTGATGGAAGAACGCCTGGCGGGCGCCCGTGAACGGATCCTGCTGGCCACCCGCGAGCTGGTCGCCACTGGCGGCTGGCGCAATGCCCCGGTGACGGCCGTGGCGACCCAGGCCGGGGTGTCCACCGGCCTGATCTATCGCCACTTCCCGTCCAAGGCAGAGCTGTTCGTGGAAGTCCTCAATGCCGCCGTCGCCCACGAGGTCGCGATCATGGAGCGCATCGCCAGTGGCCCGGAGGCGGCCAGCGAGCGGCTGCGGCTGGCGATCACCGCCTTCGTCCGCCGTGCCCTGGCCGGGCCGGGGCTGGCGCACGCCTTCATCGTTGAACCGGTCGACCCGGACGTGGAAGCCGAGCGCATGCGCGGCCGTCGCGCCTTCGGCGACGTGTTCCTGCGGCTGGTGGAGGAGGGCGTAGCGGCCGGCGAGCTGCCGGTGCAGGACGCGCATGTGGCCGCCGCGTGCCTGGTCGGTGCCTTCACCGAAGCGATGGTCGGCCCCACCGCGCCCAGCCGCGAAGCGCACCGCGACGAAGACGCGCTGGTGGATGCGATCTGCAGCTTCTGCCTGCGTGCGATCGGCGCCCCCGCAAAACGGTAGCGCCGGGCCATGCCCGGCGGCTGTTGCCATCCTCGACCGTTGTTGCCGCGCTTTGCGCTCGCCGGGCACGGCCCGGCGCTACCCGCATGCGGCCACGGCCGCATGCTGCGCCGCATCAGCAGTGACGCCTGTTGTCGCACGCAAAGTGCGTTCTATACTCGGCCCATCACGCAGTCGCTCAGCCGTGGTCCAACGACTATCAGCCAGGGGTAACGAAGAGTGCGGAATTACGATCTGGAGTTCCTGAAACGCTTCTCCATGGTGATCGCGCTGCTGGCGACCATCACCCTCGGCCTCATCCTCCTTGCCGCCTACATCCACACCCGGATTCCGCCCGAGGTGTCGCCGACCGCAGCCAAGCGCACCGAACAGCGCATCTCGCCCACCGGCGCGGTCTATGCCGGCAGCACCGGCGCCGCCGCGCAGGCTGCTGCCAAGGCTGCCGCGCTGGCCAAGGCCGCGTCGCAGGTGGCCTACGGCGGCACCAAGGATGGCAAGGTGATCTTCGACAACCTGTGCACCGCCTGCCACACCACCGGCGTGGGCATGGCACCGACGCTGGACCATTCGCACTGGGACAAGCGCATCGCACAGGGCAAGGACACCCTCTACAAGCACGCCATCGAGGGTTATACCGGCCCCGACGGCGGCATCATGCCGCCCAAGGGCGGCAACCCGGCCCTGACCGAAGAACAGATCCATGCCACCGTGGACTGGATGCTGGGCAACCTGAAGTAACCGCCGCAACGCGCCGCTTCCTGTAGAGCCGAGCCCGCGCTCGGCTGCTCTGCGCGCGGTGTGGCCAGGTGCAGCCGAGCATGGGCTCGGCTCTACGATCCCCCGGCTTTGCCCACCGAGGCCTGATCGTCATATGCCCCCGCTGCGCAGGCGGGGTTTCGCATTTCAGGGTTAGTCTGTGCGCCCTCTTCCAAGGAATCGCCCGTCGATGCGCCGCCGTTCCCTCGCCCTTGCCCTGTCCCTGCTGCTGCCGGCCAGCGCCTTTGCCCAGGCCCAGCCGCAGGCCGCACCGGTCGCGCCACCCTCCGCCGCGCGCAGCAGCGCCACCGTGGTGCTGACCGCCGCGCCGGCCGACTGGCGCGCGCTGGATGGCCAGCGCGTGCGCATCGCCGCACCGCTGACCCTGGCCGGTAGCGACGGCCTGGAGCGCTTCGGCCAGCTCACCGTGGCCTTCGATGGTCGCCTCTGGCAGCCGACCGAAGTGGCCGCGCCGGGTACAGCCGGCTATGAGCAGGTGATGGCCGACAACCAGCGCCGCCGCCTGGTGCTGGAAGATGGCAGTGATGCCCGAGCCCCCGCCAGCGTGGCGTACCTGCCGGGCAGCCCGGTGCTGCGCACCGGCATGCAGCTGCGCGACGTGCAGGGCATCGTGCGCATGGACGCGCAGGGCCATCCGCGCCTGCAGGTCGAAGGTGTGCTGAAACTGCCGGAACTCAAGCGTCCGGCGGTGCCGACGGTGCCAGGCAGCCTGCACGTGGCCGCCTTCAACCTGGAGAACTTCTTCAACGGTGATGGCCAGGGCGGCGGCTTCCCCACCCTGCGCGGCGCCCGCACGCTGGACGAGCACAAAGCGCAGGTGGCCAAGCTGGTCGCCACGGTCAACGCGCTGGGCGCCGACGTCGCCGCGCTGATGGAGCTGGAGAACGACGGCTACGGACCGCAGTCGGCCATCGCCGAACTGGTCGATGCGCTCAACCGTGACCGCGGCGCGCAGGGCGACTGGCGCTTCGTCGATGCCGGCAACGGCCCCGGCGACAACCCGATCCGGGTCGGCATCATCTACCGCAGCTCACGCCTGCAGCCGGTCGGCACGCCGGCCACGTTGACCGGCGGCCCGTTCGTCGAGCACAGCCGCGTGCCGCTGGCTCAGGCCTTCCAGGGCAAGCAGGGCGCGCCGTTCGTGGTGGTGGCCAATCACTTCAAGTCGAAGGGCTGCCGCGACGCAAGCGGCGCCGACGCCGACCGCAACGACAACCAGGGTTGCTGGAACGCCACCCGCGTGACCTCGGCGCAGCAGCTGCATGCCTGGCTGCAGACGGATCCGACCGGTACCGGTACAAAGGACGCGGTACTGCTCGGCGATTTCAACGCCTACGCGATGGAAGACCCGATCCGCACCCTGCACGACCTGGGCTGGCAGGACGCGTTCAAGGTCGTCAAGGTCGAGCATCCCTACAGCTACGTCTACAACGGCTACACCGGCCGCCTTGACCACGCGTTGCTCAGCCCGGGCATGGCCAAGCGCCTGCGCGGTGCCGCCGAATGGCACAGCAACGCCGACGAGCAGGACGCCAGCGGTTACCAGGGCCGCAACGTGCAGGGCCCGTGGCGCAGCTCCGACCACGACCCGCTGCTGCTGGGTTTCGACAGATAGGGTTCGCCGGGGATCTGCTCTGGGAGGGACCTTGATCGGCACGGATGCTGCCGTTGCTTTTGATCTACCAGTCCGCCTTCAAGCGAGCCGAGCATCGCAGGTGAACCAGGGGCGAAGAGGCGCCGATGTCTGAGCGCAGCGAGTTCGGCGCCGTCCCCTGGTTCACCGAGAAGCGCAGGGTACCGGTGCACAGCGCCGGCTCGCGGCTGGCGGCGCGTTTCTTTTGGTTACTTTTCTTTTCGCGCGAAAAGAAAAGTGACATCCCATCGCGGGCGCGGAAATGGCCCGCCGCAACCAACGCTCACCCCCAGGCGATCAAGCCGATCGCCAGTACCGCCAGCGCCAGACCTGCGCGGTTCCACTTCGTGGTGGCCTCGCCGAAGACGAACACGCCCACCAGTGCACCCAGCACCACAACGCCGATGTTCATGCCGGCGAACACGGTGGCCGGGTTGTCCGGCATCGACTGGTGCGCATGCACATAGAACAGGATGTTGCTGCCATTGAGCAGGCCCAGCAGCGCACCCGCGCCGAGGTTGCGCCAGGACAGCCGGCTGCGGCCACTGACATGCCGCCACAGCTGCAGGGCCAGCATCAGCACGAAGGCCACGCTGAAGCTGGCCAGCACCGCCGCCATCGACGGCGTGCCCGACAGCGCCACCTGCTTGAGCAGCACGTCCACCACCGCAAACCCGCCCCATACGCCCAGCAGCCAGCCCCAGCCGCCGGGCGAGGACGCCACCGCCGGGCCGCGCGGGCGCAGGCTGATCGCCGCCATGGCGACCAGGCCCAGCGCCAGGCCGACCAGCTTCCACGGCGTCGCGCTCTGGCCGAAGAACAGGAAGGCGGCAGCCAGTGACAGCAGCAGCGACAGGCGCTGCGCCACATCGCTGCGCACGATGCCGGCCACCGCCACTGCGCGGCCCAGCACCAGGAAGATCGAGGGCAGCACCACCGCCAGCGCCAGCAATGACAGCCACGGCGCATGCGGCGCGCGCAGCGCATCCAGCGGCGGCTGCAGCACCACCGCGGTGAGCGTTGCCGCCACCAGATAGTTCCAGGTGACCATCTGCGCGACATCCAGCTGGCGGCGTCCAGCCACCTTCAACACCACCGAAACCAGCACGCTGCAGATCACGGCCAAAGACAGGTAGAGCATGGGGCGGGCACAGGGCAGGGGCGGGGGACGGTATCATGGTGCCATGCACAAGCCCTCGTTCCCCGTCGCCCCCGGCGAAACCGCCTGTCTCCAACTGGATGGCCCGGCCGGCCCGCTGGAAGTGGTCGTCGACCTGCCCAAGGCCGATGTGCCGGTGCAGCCGATCGTGGCCATTGTCTGCCATCCGCTGTCCACCGAAGGCGGCACCCTGCACAACAAGGTGGTCACCATGACCGCCACCACCCTGCGCGAGCTGGGCATCGCCACGGTGCGCTTCAACTTCCGCAGCGTCGGCGCTTCGGCCGGTACCTTCGATGGCGGCGTGGGCGAGCAGGATGACCTGAAGGCGGTCGCCGCCTGGGTGCGCAGCCAGCGCCCGCACGACCGCCTGTGGCTGGCCGGTTTCAGCTTCGGTTCGTTCGTGTCGCTGAAGGCGGCTTCCGCGCTGCAGCCGGAAGCGCTGATCTCGATCGCGCCGCCGGCTGGTCGCTGGGATTTCGATGGTATCGTACCGCCGGCGCGCTGGCTGGTGATCCAGGGCGAGCAGGACGAGATCGTCGACCCGCAGGCTGTCTACCAGTGGCTGGACACGCTGGAGTTCCCGCATGAGCTGGTGCGCATGCCCGAGACCAGCCACTTCTTCCACCGCAAGCTGATCGACCTGCGCGGCGCGCTGACCCACGGCGTGAAGCATTGGCTGGGCGCGGCGGCATGAGTGCAACCGAGTTGACCCCGTCGCAGCGGTACGCGGAAGGGGTCGCCCGTGGTGACTGGCAGGACGACCCGACCCAGCATGCAGCGCTGGCCGAGCTGGACCGCATCCACCTGGGCCTGCTGGACAGTGCCGAGGACGGCTGGCTGGACCGCCTGTCCTCGTTCTGGAAGAAGCCCGAGCCGGTCAAGGGCCTGTACTTCTGGGGCGGCGTCGGCCGCGGCAAGACCTTCCTGGTCGACCTGTTCTACGACGGGCTGCCGATCAAGCAGAAGTACCGCACGCATTTCCATCGCTTCATGCGCAGCGTCCACGAGCGTCTGCGCGAGCACCAGGGGCAGAGCGACCCGCTGGCGAAGATCGCCCAGGAGTGGCGCAGCAACCTGCGCGTGCTGGTGCTGGACGAGTTCTTCGTCACCGACATCGGTGATGCGATGCTGCTGGCGCGGCTGCTGGAGCGCCTGTTCGCCGAGGGCGTGACCCTGGTCACCACCTCCAACACCGCGGTGGAGAACCTGTATCTCAACGGCCTGCAGCGCGAGAGCTTCCTGCCGGCCATCGGCCTGTTGCAGCGCTTCTGCGTGGAGCTGTACGCCGAAGGCACCGAGGACTACCGGATGCGCGCGCTGACCCGCTCGCCGGTGTACCGCGCGCCATTGGCCGCCGACAGCGACGACTGGCTGGCCACGCGCTGGAGCGAACTGAGCGGCGGCCAACCGGCCAGGCCCGGCAACATCGAGATCGAGGGCCGCAAGATTCCGGTCCGCGGCCGCGGCAAGAGCATCGCCTGGTTCGATTTCGCCGCGCTGTGCGAGGGCCCGCGCGGGCCCTCGGACTACATCGAGATCGCGCACGAGTTCAACACGGTGCTGCTGGGCGGCATTCCGGCCTTCGATCGCCTGAACGAGGATGCCGCGCGCCGCTTCGTCAACCTGATCGACGAGTTGTACGACCGCCACGTCAACCTGGTCTGCACCGCCAGCACCTCGCCGGTCGAGCTGTACACCGGCCAGCGCCTGCAGGGCGCGTTCGAGCGCACCGCCTCGCGCCTGATCGAGATGCAGAGCGCCGAGTACCTGGGCACCCCGCACCGGGCGTGAGGGTAGTGCCGTTTGTAGAGCCGGACCCACGCTCGGCTGCTTTTCGGCACATCATTCAGAAGCAGCCGAGCGTGGGCTCGGCTCTACAACAGCACGGCGCGGCTATCGGTGGGCGCAACCGCGCTCCCCAACGGCCGCTCATCCGGCCCGGCCGACACATGCGGCCTCGCGTTGCTGCCCGGCGGGTGATCCCGACGTCCACCGGATGCCCACCACCTATCCACAGGGTTGTCCCTAGCCAGCTTCATCACTGTCATGTGAAGCTGTCATTGTTCCGTTTCCGCGGTGCGTTGTGCCACCGCAGTGACGCCTTTCGGGCTTGACTGCGCAGCCTGTTCCGGCAGGTCTGAAGCGTCTGATCCGGGCGCCGTCGGCACGATCCTTGCGGCGCAAGGGATTGCCGAATTTCACTACATTTGGCGTTGACGGACCCCACTACCCCCACTATCTTGTGGCCGTCGGTCGCAGCAACCCCAGGTCTGGGGGTTGGCAGCAGCACCCATCCGCGATCGTCAACGGCAGTGGCAGGCGCAGGGTCTCATCCCCTGCGACGCCGTCCTGCCATCCTGGGCCGTCATGTCCCGGGCTGCGTCACCCCGATGCATCGAGCACCCCCAATCACGCCAAGAGGACATACGCCGTGAGCACCGAATCCAGCGCCACCATCGAGAAGGAAAGCGAGTTCCTGTTGACGTCGCCGCCGACGGCCAACGCGATGAGTGTGACCAAGCGCAACGGGACCACCGAGCTGGTGGACCTGAACAAGATCGTGCGCGCGGTGCAGCGTTCCTCCGAAGGCCTGCACGCCGTCGATCCGATGCGCGTGGCCACCCGTACCATTTCCGGCCTGTACAACGGCGCCACCACCCGCGAACTGGACGAACTGTCCATCCGCACCGCCGCCCTGCTGATCGGTGAAGAGCCCGAGTACGGCCGCCTCGCTGCGCGCCTGCTGGCCAACTACATCGCCAAGGAAGTCTCGGGCCAGGAAATCTACGCCTTCTCGCAGTCGGTCAGCCGCGGCCATGAAGTCGGCCTGATCAACGACCGCCTGCTGAACTTCGTGCAGACCAATGCACGCAAGCTCAACGACGCCATCGACGGCGCGCTGGACCTGAACTTCGATTACTTCGGCCTGCGTACCCTGTACGACCGTTACCTGCTGCGCCATCCGCACACCCGCAAGGTGATCGAGACCCCGCAGCAGTTCTTCCTGCGCATCGCCAGCGCGCTGAGCGAGGACGTGTCCGAGACCCTGGCGCTGTACAAGCGCATGGGCAATCTGGACTACCTGCCGTCCAGCCCGACCCTGTTCAACTCCGGCACCACCCACGAGCAGCTGTCCTCGTGCTTCCTGCTGGACTCGCCGCAGGACTCGCTGGAGTCGATCTATGCCAAGTACGGCGACATCGCCCAGCTGTCGAAGTTCTCCGGCGGCATCGGCGTCAGCTACACCCGCGTGCGTTCGCGCGGTTCGCTGATCAAGTCGACCAACGGCCACTCCAACGGCATCGTGCCGTGGCTGAAGACCATGGATTCGTCCGTGGCCGCGGTGAACCAGGGCGGCAAGCGCAAGGGCGCAGCCTGCGTGTACCTGGAAACCTGGCACGCCGACATCGAGGACTTCCTCGAACTCCGTGACAACACCGGTGACGAAGCCCGCCGTGCGCACAACCTGAACCTGGCCAACTGGGTGCCGGACCTGTTCATGAAGCGCGTCGAGGCCGACCAGGAATGGTCGCTGTTCGATCCGCGCGTCGTGCCGGAGTTCACCGACCTGTTTGGCGAAGCCTTCGAGGCTGCCTACCTGCAGGCCGAAGCCCAGGGCAAGGCCAACCGCACCATCTCCGCGCGCAAGCTGTACGCCCGCATGATGCGTACGCTGGCCGAGACCGGCAACGGCTGGATGACCTTCAAGGACAAGTGCAACCGCGCCAGCAACCAGACCCTGCGTCCGGGCAACGTGATCCACCTGTCCAACCTGTGCACCGAAATCCTGGAAGTCACTTCCAACGATGAAACCGCAGTGTGCAACCTGGGTTCGATCAACCTGGGCAACCACTTCGACGAGCACAACGAGTTCGACTTCGAGAAGCTGGCCGAGACCGTGCGCCTGGCCGTGCGCCAGCTCGACCGCGTCATCGACCTGAACTTCTACCCGATCGAAACCGCCCGCCGCGCCAACCTGCGCTGGCGTCCGGTCGGCCTGGGCTGCATGGGCCTGCAGGATGTGTTCTTCCGCAAGCGCCTGCCGTTCGACAGCGCCGAAGCCCGCGCGCTGTCGAAGAAGATCGCCGAAGCGATCTACTTCCACGCGCTGGAAACCTCCTGCGAGCTGGCCCAGGAACGCGGCAAGCACCCGTCGTTCAACGACACCCGTGCCGCCAGCGGCGAACTGCAGTTCGATGCCTGGAACGTGGTGCCGGAAGACACTGCGCGCTGGGATGCCCTGCGTGAGCGCATCAAGGAACACGGCCTGCGCAACTCGCTGATGATCGCGATCGCGCCGACCGCGACCATCGCCTCGATCGCCGGCTGCTACGAGTGCGTCGAGCCGCAGGTGTCCAACCTGTTCAAGCGCGAGACCCTGTCCGGTGACTTCCTGCAGGTCAACCGCTACCTGGTCAACGAGCTGAAGAAGCTGGGCCTGTGGACGCCGGAAATGCGCGATGCCATCAAGCTGGCCGAAGGCTCCATCGCCGGCGTGGCGCAGATCCCGGAAACGCTGCGCGAGGTCTACCGCACCGCGTGGGAACTGCCGATGCGTTCGCTGATCGACATGGCCGCCGAGCGTGGCGCCTTCATCGACCAGTCGGCCTCGCTCAACCTGTTCATGGAAAGCCCGAACATCGGCGCGATGTCCTCCATGTACATGTACGCCTGGAAGCAGGGCATCAAGACCACCTACTACCTGCGTTCGCGCCCGGCCACCAAGATCGCCAAGACCACGGTGAGTGCCGCCGCACCGGCCAAGGTGTTCAGCCCGGACGAAGCCATCGCCTGCTCGCTGGAAAACCCGGAAGCCTGCGAGGCCTGCCAGTAACACGCCGCGCGGTGGGTGCCGACCGTTGGTCGGCACTCGAACACCTCGCACCTGTAGAGCCGAGCCATGCTCGGCTGCAGCACGGAAACACCAAGGTAGCGCCGGGCCATGCCCGGCGTTTTGACCCGAGAATTCAAGGAAACACCCATGGCCGACAAGCCCAAGCAGATGCTGCTCGATCCCGGTTTTGAACTGACCCTGCGCCCGATGCGCTACCCGCAGTTCTATGACATGTACCGGAATGCGATCAAGAACACCTGGACGGTGGAAGAGATCAACTTCCAGATCGACATCACCGACCTGCACAGCAAGATGTCGCCGGGCGAGCGCCACCTGATCCACCGCCTGGTCGCGTTCTTCGCCACCGGCGACTCGATCGTGTCCAACAATCTGGTGCTGAACCTGTACCAGCACCTCAATGCGCCGGAAGCGCGCATGTACCTGTCGCGCCAGTTGTATGAAGAAGCGCTGCACGTGCAGTTCTACCTGACCCTGCTCGACAACTACCTGCCGGACCCGGAAGAGCGCGCCAAGGCGTTCTCGGCGGTGGAGAACATCGACTCGATCAAGAAGAAGGCCGATTTCTGCTTCAAGTGGATCGACTCGATCCAGGACCTGACCCGCATCGAGACCCGCGAACAGCGCCGCCAGTTCCTGCTCAACCAGATCTGCTTCGCTGCCTGCATCGAAGGCCTGTTCTTCTTCGCTGCGTTCGCCTACGTGTACTACTTCCGTTCGCGCGGCCTGCTGCCAGGCCTGGCCTCGGGCACCAACTGGGTGTTCCGCGACGAAAGCGCGCACATGGAGTTCGCCTTCGAGTCGGTGCGCGTGGTGCGCGAGGAAGAGCCGGACCTGTTCGACGAAGAGATGAAGCAGCAGGTCTACGACATGCTGGCCGAAGCCATTGAATGCGAAGTGCAGTTCGCCGAGGACGTGCTGTCCGGCGGCGTGGCCGGCATCTCGACCCGTGACATGCGCCAGTACCTGCAGCACTGTGCCGACCAGCACTTCGCCAAGCTGGGCATGGAAAAGAAGTACAACGTGCGCAACCCGCTGCCGTTCATGGAACTGCAGGACGTGCAGGAACTGACCAACTTCTTCGAACGCCGCGTCTCGGCCTACCAGGTCGGCGTGCAGGGCGAAGTCGCCTTCGACATGAACTTCTGATCGAACCGGTCAGGCCTGTCGCAACGAAAGACCCCGGCCAATGCCGGGGTTTTTTGTTGCGCGCCTGGCTTTTGTAGAGTCGAGCATGGCTCGACTCTACGATCAGCGCCGCCCTTCCACCGCCATGCGTACCGCCAGCCCGGCCAGCACCGTGCCCATCAGCCAGCGCTGCACCCTCTGCCAGGTGGGGCGCGCGGCCAGGAAACCGGCGATGCTGCCGGCGGTCAGCGCGATCAGGCCGTTCACGCTGACGCTGACCACGATCTGGGTGCAGCCCAACACGATCGACTGCATCAGCACACTGCCTTCGCTGTCCGGATGCAGGAACTGCGGCAGCAGCGACAGGTACATCACCGCCACTTTCGGGTTCAGCAGATTGGTCAGCAAGCCCATCGTGAACAGTCTGCGCGGGCTGTCCTGCGGCAGCTCGCGCACCGCGAACGGCGAACGGCCGCCGGGCTTCAGCGCCTGCCACGCCAGGTAGAGCAGGTACAGCGCGCCACCGATGCGCAGCGCCTCATAGGCGAACGGCACGGTCATCAGCAGGGCGGTGATGCCCAGCGCCGCGCACAGCATGTAGAACACGAAGCCCAGCGCCACCCCGGCCAGCGAGATCAGCCCGGCGAGCGGCCCTTGGCAGATCGAGCGCGAGATGACGTAGATCATGTTCGGCCCGGGTGTGAGCACCATGGCCAGGGAAACCAGCGCGAAGGCCAGCAGGTCGGAAAGTGCGGGCATGGGCGGTCCTGGCAGTGGGCGTGGCGCAGTGTAGCGCCGCCTGCACGGGGCCTGGCTTAAAATTACCGGACCCCCACACCGAAGCACCCCCATGACCCCGATCCCCGAGATCGTGCCGCCCACTGAAGTGCGCATGGCCGAAATCGTCTTCCCCAACCACACCAACCACCTCGGCACCCTGTTCGGTGGCCAGGCATTGGCGTGGATGGACAAGGCCGCCTTCCTGGCCGCCGCCCGCTATTCGCGCCGCACCGTGGTGACCGCGCGCAGCGACCAGGTCGACTTCAAGCTGCCGATCCGCATCGGCCAGATGGTGGAAACCATCGGCCGCATCGTCGAAGTCGGGCGCAGCTCGATGAAGGTCGAGGTCGAACTGGTCGCCGAGGACCTGCACAGCGGTGAGCGCAAGCTGTGTACCCGCGGCCACTTCGTGATGATCGCGCTGGACGAGGACGGCCACCCGATCGCGGTGCCGCCGCTGCCGGCCGCCTGAGCCGGCGCTTGCACGGGCGCTGCGGCGCCCCCATCTGGCAGCCATGACCTCGCCGCTGACCGACTTCATCGACCGCGCCCAGCGCCTGTTCGTGCTGACCGGCGCCGGTTGCAGCACCGCCTCGGGCATCCCCGATTACCGCGATACCGACGGCCAGTGGAAACGCACGCCGCCGGTGACCTACCAGGCGTTCATGGGCGAAGCGGGTACCCGCCAGCGCTACTGGGCACGCAGCCTGCTGGGCTGGCCGCGCTTCGGCCTGGCCCGGCCCAACGGCACCCACCAGGCCCTGGCCGCCCTGGAAGCGCGCGGCACGCTGCAGGTGCTGCTGACCCAGAACGTGGACGGCCTGCACCAGCGTGCCGGCAGCCACAAGGTGATCGACCTGCATGGCCGCCTGGACCGGGTGCGCTGCATGGGCTGTGAGCGCCGCAGTGGCCGCGAGGATTTCCAGCAGCGGCTGCTGGACGCCAATCCGGGCTGGGATGCGCTGGAGGCCGGTATCGCGCCCGATGGCGATGCCGATCTGGAGACCGATTTCTCCACGTTCGTGGTGCCCGATTGCCCTTACTGCGGCGGCCTGCTGAAGCCGGATGTGGTGTTCTTCGGCGAGAACGTGCCGCGTGAACGGGTGGCGGCGGTGCACGATCACCTGCAGCAGGCCGACGCCGTGCTGGTGGTGGGCTCGTCGCTGATGGTCTATTCCGGCTTCCGCTTCGTGCAGGCGGCCGCGAAGGCAGGGTTGCCGGTGGTGGCGCTGAACCGCGGCCGCACCCGAGCCGACGACCTGCTGTTGTTCAAGGATGAGCGGGACTGCGCTGAAGCGCTGGCCACGTGGGCTGCGCGCTGAGCCGAGCACGGGCTCGGCTCTACAAGGGGCGAGGGCTTCTGTAGAGCCGGGCGCACGCTCGGCTGCTGCGGGTCACGCGAAACAGCGATCCATCCAGATGGTTGATCCGCGAGCCGCGCAGCGGTGCAATACGCACCCCCTACGTCGTTCATCACCGTCTTGAGCCAGCTGTTCTCGCCGATCTCGTTCGGCCCCCTCACCCTGTCCAACCGCATCGTCATCGCGCCGATGTGCCAGTACTCCGCCGAAGACGGTCGCGCCAGCGACTGGCACGCCATGCACCTGGGCAACCTGGCGCAGTCCGGCGCCGGCCTGCTGATCCTGGAAGCCACTGCGGTCGAGCCGCGCGGCCGCATCAGCTGGGCCGACCTCGGCCTGTGGGATGACGGCACCGAGGCCGCGTTGGCACAGGTGTTGGCCAGCGTCCGCCGCTGGTCGCCGATGCCGCTGGGCATCCAGCTCGGCCACGCCGGTCGCAAGGCCTCGGTGAAGCGCCCGTGGGACGGCGGCGGCCAGCTGCCGGCCGATGATGCGCGTGGCTGGGCCACGGTGGCGCCGTCGCCGCTGCCGTTCCATGCCGCCGATCCGGCACCGCAGGAACTGGACGAGGCCGGCATCGCCGAGCTCATCGCCGCTTTCGCCGCCAGTGCGGTGCGGGCCGAGCGCCTGGGCTTCGAGCTGATCGAGCTGCATGCCGCGCACGGCTACCTGCTGCACCAGTTCCTGTCGCCGCTGAGCAACCACCGCACCGATGGCTATGGCGGCTCGCTGCCGAACCGCCTGCGCCTGTTGGTGGAGGTGTTCGACGCCGTGCGTGCGGCGGTATCGGACAAGATCGCCGTGGGCGTGCGCATTTCCGCCAGCGACTGGGTCGAGGGTGGCTGGGACCTGGTGCAGAGCGAAGCGCTGGCCCAGGTGCTGGACGCGCGCGGCTGCAATTTCCTGCATGTCTCCAGCGGTGGCCTGGACGAACGCCAGAAGATCACCGTCGGTCCCGGCTACCAGGTGCCGTTCGCCGCGGCGATCAAGGCCAAGGTACGCATGCCGGTGATCGCGGTGGGCATGATCACCGAGCCCGAGCAAGCCGAATCGATCCTGCGCCATCGCCACGCCGATGCGGTAGCGCTGGCACGCGGCATCCTCTACGACCCGCGCTGGCCGTGGCACGCTGCTGCCGCATTGCGCGACAGCGTGGAGCCGGCGCCGCAGTACCTGCGCTGCGAGCCGCGCGATGCGCGTGGCGTGTTCAAGGCGCGCTGAGGCTCACACCCGCCAGGCCGGCGCCATGCCGGCCTGCAGATGCTCGAACAGCGCGCGGATCTTGGCGGTGAAGTCGCGGCGGTCGCTGACGCAGAAATAGACCTCCATTGGCTCCGGGCGCCACGCCGTGTCGGCGCCGAACACCGCCTGCAGGCGGCCGTCGCGCAGGTAGGGCTCGGCCACGAACGCAGCCAATCGTGTGAGGCCGGCACCGGCCGCCGCCAGCGACGCCAGCGCATCGATGTCATCGCAGACCATGCTCGGCGGCAGCGCGGCGTCCACGCGCTGGCCGTCCTTCAGCAGGCCCCAGCGCAGCGGCCGGCCATCGGTGGGGAAGCGGTGCAGCAGCCCGCGATGGCTGCCCAGGTCCGAGGGTTCCTGCGGCGTGCCATGGGTCTTCAGGTAGGTTGGTGAGGCGCAGAACACGAATGGCACGCGCGCCAGCTGCCGTGCGACCACACCGTCCTCCAGCTGCGCGCCGATGCGGATGCTGGCATCCACCGCCTCTGGACCATGCTGCACGGCGCGGTCGGTCAGGCGCAGCTCCAGCTGCAGTTGCGGGTAGCGCTGCTGCAGTGACGGCAGCAACGGTGCCAGCACGTGGCGGCCGAAGGCGCTGCTGCTGGCGATGCGCAGGGGACCGGCCGGTTCGATATCACCGGCAGTCACCATCGCCTGCGCGCGCGCCAGGTCGCCCTCGATGTGGCGCACCTGCGCCAGGTACAGCGCGCCGGCCTCGCTGAGGGCCAGCTGGCGCGTACTCCGGTTCAGCAGCCGTACGCCCAGATGCGCTTCCAGTCGGTTGATGTTCTGGCCGACTGCGGTGGCGCTGATGCCAAGGATGCGGGCCGCGGCGGCAATGCTGCCGGTCTCTGCGGTGCGGGTGAAGCTGCGGATCAGTTGCAACAGGTTCATGACCGACCAGCTTGCCACGGTGATGGCCAAGTATCGCTTGGGACTGAACCAAGCGGTTCGGTTGCATCGGTGATCATCCGGCTGCTGGGCAGGAAGCTGCCCTACACTGTGGAGATGCGCCCCGATTCCATCCTCACCCTGTCCTGCCCCGACCGTACCGGTATCGTCTACCGAGTGTCCGGCCTGCTGTTCGACCACGGCTGCAACATCCTCGACGCCCAGCAGTTCGGCGACGAGGAAAGTGGCCGCTTCTTCCTGCGCGTGCATTTCGACCGCGATGCCAGCCTGCCGCTGGAGACCGTGCATGCCGCGATGGCCAAACTTGCCGAAGGCTTCGGCATGGACTGGCAGCTGCATGATGGGCGCCGCCGGGCACGCCTGCTGGTGCTGGTCAGCAAGCAGGGGCACTGCCTCAACGACCTGCTGTTCCGTGCCCACAGCGGCCAGCTGAAGGTCGATATCGCGGCAGTGGCGTCCAACCACGCCGACTTCGCGCCATTGGCCGCGTCCTACCAGGTACCGTTCCACCACCTGCCGGTGACCGCCGATACGCGTGCGGTGCAGGAGCAGCAGATCATCGACCTGGTCGAGCGTGAGCGCATCGACCTGGTGGTGCTGGCGCGCTACATGCAGATCCTGTCACCCACGCTGTGCCGCGCGCTGGCCGGCCGTGCGATCAACATCCACCACAGCTTCCTGCCCAGCTTCAAGGGCGCGCAGCCGTATCACCAGGCGCACGCGCGCGGGGTCAAGATCATCGGTGCCACCGCGCACTACGTCACCGAGGATCTGGACGAAGGCCCGATCATCGAACAGGACGTGGCCCGCGTGGACCACGCGATGGCGCCGCGCGAGCTGGTGCGGCTGGGCAGCGATACCGAATCGCTGGTGCTGGCGCGCGCGGTGCGCCGCCATGTGGAGCACCGCATCCTGCTCAACGGGCACCGAACGGTGGTGTTCCGGTAATCGCCCATCCCGCGTCCGCCAGGCATGGCCCGGCGCTACCACGGGTGCTATCCGGTAGTGCCGGCCGCTGGCCGGCAACTGCAGAGATCCCGA